>DASQOS010000228.1:0-4982 GCA_035644375.1 Rhizobacter sp. | reverse complement strand
GCCGTCGATCAATTCCAAACCACTGGCAGGCAGCCAGGTGCTGGTGGTCGCTTCACGCCGCGATGTGCGCGTGCAGATCAGAGACGCCATGCGCAACATGGGCATGATTGTCGACTTCGTCAATTCGATCGATGAAGCACGCGAGTTTTGCCGCGGCGGCCTGCCGCACGCCATCGTTGTCGAATCGGTGCTGCGTGGCGACCGTTTCAACGAGATGCGCAGCGAAGTCGATTCCGAAGGTGCCGACGTGGTGTTCATCGAGATCATCGAAGAGGGGAACACCTTCGAGATCTCTGGTTTCGGCGGTCGAAACATGGCCCGCGTCGGGCGCGACGCCATCATGACGTCGCTGCCTTCAGCGCTGATGTTCGAGCTGTCGAAGACGATCTGATTTCCTGTCGTCACGCCGGCTCATCGGTCACTTCAGCGAGCCGAACACCTTCCTCAGGATCGCGCTGCCCGTTGCGGACGGGTCCCGGCCTCACTGATTTCAGCTGCGAATGCCCCGTCGACCCAGGCGTTCAGCACACATGCAGTCGATGATGCGACCACTGACGTAAACTTTCGCCGCTGCATCGAACGCTCCCCATGAAATCGACCCGCTATCTTGCCGTGCCCCTTGCCCTCCTGGCAATCGGCTTGGCCGTGGCTGGGGTCTTCTCTTCCATGCACGCGCACGAAGCTGCCCCCGAGGTCGCTTACACACGACTCGACGGCAGCGTTGGCGACATCGTGCAGCTCAAGGGCAAGGTGGTGCTTGTCAATTTTTGGGCGACCGACTGCATGCCCTGCGTCCACGAGATGCCGCAGATCGTTTCGACACACGAGAAATACAAGTCTCTCGGCTATGAGACGCTGGCCGTGTCCATGAGCTACAACCCGCCGGCTTATGTCATCGCCTTCGCCGAAACGCGCAAGCTGCCGTTCGTGGTGGCCATCGACAATACCGGCCGCATCGCCAAAAGTTTCGGCAACGTGCAGGCGACACCGACCACCGTTCTCATCAACAAGCGTGGCCAGATCGTCAAGCGCTACGTCGGCGAGCCGGACTTCGCCGCCCTGCACCGGCTTGTAGAGCAGCTGCTGGCCGAAACCTGAGTGATCCCCGGCATCGACGGTTCACCGGCACGCACGCTGGACGACCTGCAGCGCCTGCTCGACGAATCCCGCCTTGGCAAAACCTGTGCGTCGTGAGGGTGCTGCGCGGCACCCAACCGCTCTATCTCAAGGTCCACCCTCTCGAAGCCCGACGCGCCTGAGGCCGACGTGTTCGCGCCGGTCGAGCCGCCGAGCTCAGCTGGCGTGGGCCACCACGCCAGCCTGTGCCGCCTGCTGATCCGCGTGGTAACTGCTGCGCACCAGCGCGCCCACGGCGGCGTGGCTGAAGCCCATCTTCATCGCCTCGGCCTCGAACATCTTGAAAGTGTCCGGGTGCACGTAGCGCCGTACCGGCAGGTGGTGGCCGCTCGGCGCCAGGTACTGGCCGATGGTCAGCATGTCGATGCCGTGCGCACGCATGTCGCGCATCACCTGCAGGATTTCTTCGTCGGTTTCGCCCAGACCGACCATGACGCCGCTCTTGGTCGGCACACCAGGGGCAAACTCCTTGAAGCGCTTCAGCAAGTTCAAGGAATAGGCGTAATCGGACCCGGGACGCGCTTCCTTGTACAGACGCGGCGCCGTCTCCAGGTTGTGGTTCATCACGTCGGGTGGCGCGGCTTTCAGGATTTCCAGCGCACGGTCCACGCGGCCGCGAAAGTCCGGCGTGAGGATTTCGATGCGCGTGCTGGGCGACAGCGCACGCACCTGGCGAATGCATTCGACGAAGTGGCCCGCGCCGCCATCGCGCAGGTCATCGCGGTCGACGCTCGTGATCACCACGTACTTCAGTTTCAGCGCGGCGATCGTCTTGGCGAGGTTGACCGGTTCCTTCACATCCAGCGGATCGGGACGCCCGTGCCCCACGTCGCAAAACGGGCAGCGGCGGGTGCACTTGTCACCCATGATCATGAAGGTGGCCGTGCCCTTGCCGAAGCACTCGCCGATGTTCGGGCACGAGGCCTCTTCACACACGGTGTGCAGCTTGTGCTCGCGCAAGATCTGCTTGATCTCGTAGAAACGGGTGCTCGGCGACCCGGTCTTGACGCGAATCCAGTCGGGCTTCTTGAGCGTCTCGGCCGCGATGATCTTGATGGGAATGCGCGCGGTCTTGGCCTGCGCCTTCTGCTTGGCGGTGGCGTCGTAAGCAGCACCGTCTTGCAGCGAATGAATCACGTTGTCGGTCGACATCTCAAAGCCTTGGGTGGGGCGCGTGGGGTCAACCGAGGTGCGTCGCCAGCTTGTCGCCAAGGCGTTGCGCCACCGTTTCCCACTCTGTGGTGATGCCGAGTGTAGCCAAGTCGACGGTCCGCAGCCCGGCGTAGCCACAGGGGTTGATGCCGTCGAAGGGGCTTAAATCCATCGCCACATTGAGCGCCACGCCGTGGTAGGTGCAGTGGCGGCCGACCTTGATGCCCAGCGCCGCCACCTTGCCCAGCCCGGCAAAGGGGTCTGCCCGCGGTCCGGTGAGCGCGGCATGCGAGAACGGGTCCGCCAGATTCACATAAATGCCCGGCGCACCCGGCACACGGTGACCCGTCACGCCAAAGCTCTCCAGCGTCTTGATGACGCAATGCTCCAGCCGGTACACGTATTCCTTGACGAAGATGCCCAGGCGCTTCAAGTCGATCAACGGGTAGGCCACCACCTGGCCCGGTCCGTGGTACGTGACCTGGCCGCCCCGGTTGGTTTGCACCACCTCGATGCCATGGGCATCGAGCACGTGTTCGGCCTTGCCCGAGAGCCCCTGCGTGTAGACCGGCGCGTGCTCGCACAGCCAGATCTCGTCGGCCGTCGACGGCGTGCGCGTGTCGGTGAACGCGCGCATCGCGTCGACCGTGGCGGCACAGGGCACGCGCCCCAGGACGCGCACGCTGGGCGGAGATGTCGATGGCAGCGCAGACATGGCCCGCATTGTCGGCCCGACATGCGATGCGCGCAGCACGCATTTTTTCAAGGCCCGCATCCAGCCCGGCGATTGCTGCGTAGTGGTTGGCACCGGCGTCTTGCCGGGATCACACCCAGGAGAGACACCATGACCCCTTCCTTCTTGCGCGCGTCACCGCTGGTTGCGGCCGCGCTGCTTGCCATGTGCGGCGCGGCCGGCGCTTCCAGCCACCGCGAGGCACCGTTCATTTCCACCGTCCCCAAGGTCGACGCCACCGACTTCTACATGTTCCGCAGCTACGAGCCCGGGCGCAGCGACTTCGTGACGCTGATCGCCAACTACGAGCCGCTGCAGGACGCCTATGGCGGCCCCAATTTCTTTGCGCTCGACCCCAACGCGCTGTATGAAATCCACATCGACAACAACGGCGACGCACGCGAAGACCTGACCTTCCAATTCCGCTTCAAGAACACGCTGGCCGCGGCCGGCAAAGGCGTCGAGCTGCCGGTGGGCGACCAAAGCGTTGCAATTCCGCTGGTCCAGAAGGGCACGGTCACCGACGTCAAGGACGGCAACCTGAACCTGGCCGAAACCTTCAGCGTCAACGTCGTGCGCGGCGACCGGCGCAAAGGCCAGTCGAGTGCGGTCACCAACGCCGCCACCGGCGCGACCAGCTTCGACAAGCCGGTGGACAACATCGGCAAGAAGACCATCCCCGACTACGCCGCCTACGCCGCCAAGCACATCTACGGCATCAACATTCCCGGTTGCGCAACACCCGGCAGGATGTTCGTCGGCCAGCGCCAAGACCCGTTCGCGGTGAACCTGGGCGTGATCTTCGATCTGGTCAATGCCCCGGTGTCGGTCATCACCGACCCGGCACTGATCGGCGCAGCGCCCAACATACTGGACGACAAGAACATCACCACGCTGGCACTCGAAGTGCCTGCGGCATGCCTGACCGCCGGCAGTGAAACCGTGATCGGCGGCTGGACCACCGCCAGCCTTCGGCAGGCGCGCCTGCTCGACCCGACACCCAAGCCCGGCCACCAGACGACCGAGAAGGCCGGCGGCGCGTGGACCCAGGTGTCGCGCCTGGGCATGCCGCTGGTCAACGAAGTCGTGATCGGCCTGAAGGACAAGGACCGCTTCAACGGCTCCAAGCCGAAAGACGACGCGCAGTTCGCCACCTACGTCACCCACCCGACGCTGCCCAAGCTGCTGGAGATCGCACTCGCCTTGCCCAACACGGCGCCGACCAACTACCCGCGCACCGACCTGGTCACGACCTTCCTGACCGGCATCAACGGCTTGAACCAGCCGAAGAACGTGGTGGCGTCTGAAATGCTGCGCCTCAACACCGCGATCGCGCCGGTGGCCTTCGCCCAGCAAAACCGCCTCGGCATCGTCGGCAACATCCTGGCGTCGGGCAACGACAACGCCGGCTACCCGAATGGCCGCCGGCCCAAGGACGACGTGGTTGACATCTCGCTGGTGGCCGTGATGGGCGGCCTGTGCATGGCCAACGGCGACAACAACGCCCTGGGCTTTGGCACGGCTTGCAAGCCGTCGGCCGTGCCGCTGGCCGACACCGCATTCAAGCTGCACGATGCAGTCGACCAGGCCACCGTGCCTTTGCTGACCGGCTTTCCGTACCTGAACACGCCCTTCGGCGGCACGCCGTAAGGAGCGCACCATGAAACTGCGCAACCCCCTGATCCCTTGCGTCGTCGTCGCGGCTTTGCTCGCGGCCTGCGGCGGTGGTGGTGACGATGGTTCGGTGGAAGACACCGCCGTGCCTGCCGCTGCGGCCGACACCCCGGCGGCCTACACCGACTTCGCCGTGGCGCAGGCCGCCACCCCCAGCGAAAGCGCCGAGCCGCTCAGCCTGGACAACCTGGCGATGCCGCCGACCAGCGAAACCGACGATCCGGTCCTGGTGAATTGACCGGCCCTGGGCGGCCCGCGCCTTCGCGGGCCGCCCACCTTATTTTTG
>DASQOS010000227.1:0-3060 GCA_035644375.1 Rhizobacter sp. | reverse complement strand
AGCGCCTTGAGCTTCTTGGCCGTCTCCGGCGTCACCGACACCCTCGTCTCCCCCAACTCCACCTCTCTCGGTACGCCTAACAACATTCGGTTCTCCTCGCGCTCTGTTCGCTCTGTTCTCTGTTTGTTATTACCAAGACCTGCATCGTGGTCGCGCCGGCGCTTCCGGCACATTGGGGCGGGAGCTTACACGTGCACTTGGGCGGCAACGAGGGCCAGTGTTGCGCAGACAACGCCGCAATCAGTCCGGATGCCGGTGTCCGGCCCACCATTGCTGGGGAAAGTGCTGTTGCGCAAATGCGATGAAGCGGCTTACTTTGGACGGTACGAGTTTGGGTGAAGGAAACACAGCGTGAATCTCTTGCGACGGCAACGTATGGTCCTCCAGCACGGGCTGTACCGCACCGCGGACGATGGAGTCGTGCGCCACATACCACGGCAGCGCGGCCAGTCCCATGCCCTCTTGCGCGGCGACCAGCAATGCCGACAAATTGTTGGAGCGCAGCGGCCCTTTCACCGACACGAGCACAGCGTCGCCACCGCCCGGCACCGTGAAGTGCCAGCGATCGTCACCCTGGACACTGCTGTAGACCAGGCAGGTGTGACGCGACAGGTCTTGCGGTGTCACCGGCGTGCCGGCGCGCTTGAGATAGTCGGGCGACGCCACCACCACCCACGGGTTCATGCCCAAGAAACGGGCTCCCAGCGAAGAGTCGGCCAGGCGGCCCATGCGAACGGCAAGGTCAACGCCTTGCTCGACCAGATCCACGTAGCGATCGTCCAAGCTGAGGTCGATGTTGAGTTCGGGCTGCTCACGAATGAACCGAAGCACCAGCGGCGCCAGCACGCTGCGGCCGAACGCCACCGAGGTGCTGATGCGCAAGGTGCCCCCGACACGCGATTGCAACAGCGCGGCAAGATTGTCTGCCTCCTCGAGTTCGCGTTGAATGGTTTTGCATTTTTCGTAGTACAGCGCACCGATTTCCGTGGCGCTCACGCCTCTCGTGTTGCGATTGAGCAGACGTGCGCCCAAACGCTCTTCCAGCATGGCCACATGCTTGGTGGCCGTGGGCTGCGTGATACCCAGGTCGGCCGACGCCTTTGAGAAACTGCCGGTCTCGACAATGCGGGCAAAAAGTTGAACACCTGTGATGCGGTCCATGGTGAGTCTGTTCTCGATGACACGTGCGGCAAATTCGCACGCCGGTTTTTTGTTTGGTATGAAAAAGTGCGGGTCATTCCGCCACGGAATAGGTCTTATCGATCGACTTGTCTTCTCACCTTTCGAACTTGCGTGAATTATCGGCCCCCCGGTTCATACTTCCCGACCGCGCAAAGGAGACGCGTGGTGTCGCGAACCTGCAGCGGCAAAATGAACCCCATTACGTCGTTGCGCTCTTCGAGACTTGCAACCGAGCAAGCCTCAGAAAGCGTCAGGATCAAATCCCCTTGTTTGTTTTACCTGACACGCCGCGATGGTCGTCTCGCGCGCAGTGACTCGATCAGTCATTCCCGTCAAAGAAATTTCAAGCATTGCCAGCGCACTCTGCTGGCTCACGTTAAGAGGTGTTCGCGACGTCAACCGACGCCGAAATGCCCATCGCTGAAAGGTACCCCGTGATGAGACGCGCCCGTAGCGCCAAGATTGTTGCCACCCTCGGCCCCGCCACGTCGAACGAACAGGCGATACGCGCCCTGTTCGAGCGCGGTGTGGATGTGTTCCGACTGAACTTCAGCCACGGCACCCAGGCCGATCACGCGGAGCGTCTCGCGACGATCCGTCGGCTGGAAAAAGAGCTGGGGCGTCCGATCGGCGTCTTGCTGGACTTGCAAGGACCCAAGCTGCGACTGGGCACCTTCAGCGGCGGCAAGGCGCAACTCGAAGCAGGAAGCAAATTCCGTCTCGACCTCAACCCTGCGGAAGGCAGCGCCAGCCGCGCGCCCTTGCTGCACCCCGAGATCTTCGCTGCGTTGCACGCTGGCACCGATTTGTTGCTGGACGATGGCAAGCTGCGCTTGCGTGTCGACCATTGCGGACCGGACTTTGCCGAGACGACCGTGGTGGTTGGTGGACCGATCTCCGACCGCAAGGGCGTGAACGTGCCGAGCGTCATCCTGCCGATTTCACCGCTGACTCCCAAGGATCGCGAGGACCTGGCGTTCGGTCTGAAGCAAGGCGTCGACTGGGTGGCGCTGTCGTTTGTGCAGCGGCCGGAAGACATCACCGAGGCACGGGAACTGATCGGCAATCAGGCCTGGATCATGGCAAAGCTCGAGAAGCCCGCTGCCATCGATCACCTTGACGGCATCGTCGAACTCGTTGACGGCATCATGGTTGCCCGCGGCGACCTCGGCGTCGAACTGCCTCCCGAGCAAGTCCCCGAACTGCAGCGCCTGATCGTTCGCGCCTGCCGCAAAGCCGGCAAGCCAGTGGTCGTGGCCACGCAGATGCTCGAGTCGATGATCCATGCGCCGGTGCCCACGCGTGCCGAAGTGTCCGACGTGGCCAATGCCGTCTATGAGGGTGTGGACGCGGTGATGCTTTCCGCCGAATCGGCGTCCGGCAAGTACCCCCTGGAAGCCGTCAGCATGATGGACCGCATCGTGACCCGCGCCGAATCCGGGCCGTCTTACCGCAGCGGCATCGATGCAGTGGACGTGCGAGCAGGTTCGACCACGGCAGACGCCGTCTGCTCGTCCTTGCGCCGCGTGGCCGACATGCTGTCACCGGCCGTCACCGTGACGTACACCTCGTCGGGTTTCACCAGCCTGCGTGCCGCACGTGAGCGGCCGGCCGTGCCGATTCTCGGCCTGACACACAGCCTCCAGACCGCTCGCCGCATGGCCATGGTGTGGGGCATCCACGCTGTGTTGGTGGATGAAATTCATGA
Source organism: Rhizobacter sp. (assembly GCA_035644375.1). Lineage (GTDB taxonomy): Bacteria > Pseudomonadota > Gammaproteobacteria > Burkholderiales > Burkholderiaceae_C > Rhizobacter. Next base: position 170 of record DASQOS010000227.1, on the reverse strand, counting down.
TGTCGGCGAAATGATCGACTGCGCTTGCCGCACAGCGTTGACCGATGGCTTTGCCAAGGTAGATGACGACATCGTCGTCGTGGCCGGCCTGCCATTCGGAATTTCCGGAACCACCAACCTCCTTCACGTCGCGCGGATCACGAAGTAAGCCTCAGAGCTGAAAGCCGTCA
>DASQOS010000226.1:0-4588 GCA_035644375.1 Rhizobacter sp. | reverse complement strand
CGTCGCGCCGCGGCGGCGGTGCGGGCACGACCGGTGGCGCGGCTGCTGCCGGCGGCGGCGCGGCCACTGCGGCCTTCGGCAACGCCGGCGCCTCGCCGCCGCGCGCGAGCGCACGCGCGGTCTCGAGCAGCCAGCGCTGGTAGTCGTCGAGGTCGCCGTCGAAAGGCTCGACGCCGCCGCGGCTGACGAGCCAGAACTCGTCGCACACCTCGCGCAGCAGCGCGCGGTCGTGGCTCACCAGCATCACCGTGCCTTCGAACTCGTTGAGCGCCATCGACAGCGCTTCGCGCGTGGTCAGGTCCAGGTGGTTGGTCGGTTCGTCCAGCAGCAGCAGGTTGGGGCGCTGCACACCAGCATCGCCAGCACCAGCCGCGCCTTCTCGCCGCCGCTCAGCGACCCCACGGCCTGGTTGACCATCTCGCCGACGAAACGGAACGAGCCGAGAAAGTCGCGCAGCTCCTGTTCGCGCCCCTGCGGGCCGACGTCGCGTGCCAGCCGCACCATGTGCATCAGCGGGCCGTCGTCGAGCTGCAAGACGTCGAGTTCTTGCTGTGCGAAGTAGCCGATCGACAAGCCCTTGCCTTCGGTGACCTCGCCGGCGATCAGCGGGATCTCGTGCGCGATCGTCTTCACCAAGGTCGACTTGCCCTGGCCGTTGGCGCCCAGGATGCCGATGCGCTGGCCGGCCAGCACCGAACGATTGATGTTGCTGACGATCGGTTTGCCCGCGTAGCCGCAAGACATCATCGAGAACGCCAGCATCGGATTGGGCAGCGACTGCGGCTCGCGGAACTCGAACTGGAAGTCGGCACTGGTCAGCACAGGCCCGAGTTTTTCCATGCGCGCCAAGGCCTTGACGCGGCTTTGCGCCTGCTTGGCCTTGCTGGCCTTGGCCTTGAAGCGGTCGATGAACTTTTGCAGGTGCGCCATGCGCTCCTTCTGCTTGTCGAAGGCCTGCTGGGCCTGCAGCATGCGCTCGGCGCGCATCTCCTCGAACGCCGTGTAGTTGCCGGTGTAGCGCGTCAGCTTGGTCTCATCCAGGTGCAGCGTGACCTTGGTGATCGCGTCCAGAAACTCGCGGTCATGGCTGATCACGATCATCGTGCCGTCGTAGCGCTGCAGCCAGGCTTCGAGCCAGACCAGCGCGTCCAGGTCCAAGTGGTTGGTCGGCTCGTCGAGCAGCATCAGGTCGGCCGGGCACATCAGTGCGCGCGCCAGCTGCAGCCGCATGCGCCAGCCGCCGGAAAAGCTGTTCACCGGGTCGTCCAACTGGTCGCTGCGAAAGCCCAGGCCCATCAGCAGCGCCTGCGCCTTGGGCCGCGCCTCGAAGCCGCCGGCCTCGCTGATCTCGTGGTGGGCCTCGGCCATCGCGTGGCCGTCGTCGGCCGTTTCGGCGGCAACCAGGGCCGCGTTGGCGGCCATCAGCCGCGTATCGCCTTCGAGCACGTAGTCGGTGGCCGAGTCCTCGGTTTCCGGCATCGACTGCGCCACCTCGCCGACCAGCCAGCGCGGCGGGATCGACACGTCGCCCGCGTCAGACTGCAAGCGGTGCGTCAGCAGCGAGAACAACGACGACTTGCCGGCGCCGTTGCGCCCGACCAGGCCGATCTTCTCGCCGGGTTGCAGCGTAACGCTGGTCTTTTCGAGCACGATCTTCGTGCCGCGTCGCAGCGTCACATCGCGGATGGTGATCATTTCTTGCCTTCCGCCCCACGGTTCCAGCGAGCCATCGCATCGCGCGTCAACAACAACACCTGGTCGTCGCCGGCACTGGTTTCCAGCCAGGCGGTCTCCAAGCGGCGGAACGCGTGTTCGAAGTTCGCGCGTTCGTGGCCGATCTCCAGCACCAGCACCGCGTCGGGCGTCATGTGGGCCGGCGCTTCGCGCACGATGCGCCGCACCAGGTCCATGCCGTCGTCGCCGCCGGCCAGCGCCAGCGCGGGTTCGTGTTGGTATTCGGCAGGCAGGTCCGACATGCTTTGGGCGTTGACATAGGGCGGGTTGCACAGGATCAGGTCGTAAGGGCCGCGCACCGCAGAGAACAGGTCCGAGGTCAGCAGCGCGATGCGCTTGCCCATCTTGTGCTTGTCGACATTGATGCGCGCCACGGCCAGCGCGTCGTCGGAAACGTCGGTCGCGTCGACCACGATCTCGGGGTAGGCCATCGCAGCGATCACCGCCAGGCTGCCATTGCCGGTGCACAGGTCAAGCACATGGTGGGTCTCGTCCGAAAGCCACGCATCGAGCGTGCCTTCGCCTTCGCCGTCGACCAGCAGTTCGGCAATGAACGAACGCGGCACGATGCTGCGCTGGTCCACGTAAAAGGGCACGTTCTGCAGCCAGGCTTCCTGGGTCAGGTAGGCGGCGGGCAAGCGCGTGTCGATGCGTTTGGTGACGATGGCATCGGCCTTGGCCAGTTCATCGGCCGTGAGTTCGCGCTTGGCGTGCTGCTCCAGCGCGTCCAGCGGCAGGCCCAGCGACCACAGCACCAGCCACGCGGCTTCGTCAAAGGCATTCAAGGTGCCGTGCCCAAACGAAACGCCCGCCTGTTTGAGGCGGGCGCTTTGCGCAGTGATGGACTCGATCAAGGTCATGACGACCTCCCGGCAGGCACGAGCGCCCGCCGGCCCCCCAAGGGGGTCTCGCCCGACTTGGGGCGGCCCGGCGTTCGGGCTCGTTTTGAAGCGTCAAAGTCTTTCATGAAATCAGATTTTCCAAGGTTTTGCGGTAAATGTTTTTCAGCGGCTCGATGGTCGCTACGTCGATGTGTTCATCGATCTTGTGAATCGTCGCATTCAGTGGCCCGAACTCGACGACCTGCGGACAGATCTTGGAGATGAAACGCCCGTCCGACGTTCCACCGGTCGTCGACAGTTCGGTCGTCACGCCAGTCTCGCTGTGAATCGCCTTCGTGATGGCGTCGCTCAGGCTGCCGATCGGCGTCAGGAACGGTTCACCACTCAAGGTCCATGCCAGCGCGTAGTCCAGGCCATGCGCATCGAGCACGGCATGCACCCGGGATTTCAGGGTCTCGGGGGTCGCCTCGGTCGAGAAGCGAAAGTTGAAGTCGATCACCAGTTCGCCGGGGATCACGTTGCCGGCGCCGGTGCCGCCATGGATGTTGGACATCTGCCAGCGGGTCGGCTGAAAGTAGCGGTTGCCCCGGTCCCATTCGATGGCCGCGAGTTCGGCCAGCGCCGGCGTGGCCAGGTGAATCGGGTTCTTGGCCAGCTGCGGATAAGCGATGTGCCCTTGCACGCCGCGCACCGTCAGCTTGCCCGACAGCGACCCACGCCGCCCGTTCTTGATCGTGTCGCCAAGCGTTGTCAGCGAGGTCGGCTCGCCGACGATGCAGTAGTCGATGTGCTCGCTGCGTGCTTTCAGCAGCTCGCAGACCTTCACGGTGCCGTCGACCGCGGGGCCTTCCTCGTCGCTGGTGATCAGCAGCGCGATGCCGCCACAGGTCTCGCCGTGCTGCGCGACGAACTCCTCGATCGCCACCACCATCGCCGCGAGCGACGACTTCATGTCCACCGCACCGCGCCCGAACAGCTTGCCATCGCGGTGCGTCGGCACGAATGGGTCGCTCGCCCACTGTGCCAGCGGCCCGGTCGGCACCACATCGGTGTGCCCTGCGAACATCAGCAGCGGCTTGCCGGCACGGCCACGCCGCAGCGCCCAAAGATTCGTCACACGAAAGTCGTCGGGTCCGAAGACGAGCGTTTCGCACTCGAATCCGAGCGGCTTCAACCGGGCTGCAATGAGTTCTTGGCAGCCCCCGTCCTGCGGCGAGACCGAGCGCCGGGAAATCAAGGACTCAACGAGTTGAAGAACAGCAGACATCAGCAGATGAACAAAACAAGTGAGCGAAGCGAAACGCCCGATCAAGCCACGCCCGAGGTTCGGGTTTCCGGAGCCAATGGGTGGCGCCCCTTGGGGGCAGGAGCGAAGTGACTGGGGGGCTCACCTGAACCCGCTGGAGCGGCCCTCATCGGCAGGAACATCCAAGGTGATTTCCGTGAACGTCGGCTGATCGTCGGTGTCTTCCTTCTTCGCGACCAGCCGCGATACCGGTTCCATGTCGTTCTGCAGGCGCCACATCAGGTTGCTTGGCGAGTCGGCATAGGCCAGGCCTTCGTCGCGGGTGATCGTGCCGTCGCCGATCAGGCGCGCCAGTTCGGCCTCGAAGGTCTGCGAGCCTTCGGCCAGCGATTTTTCCATCGCCTCCTTGACGCCGTTGAAATCGCCTTGCTCGATCAGCTCGGACACCAGCTTGGTGTTCAGCATCACCTCGACCGCGGGCCGGCGTCCGCCGGACGACGCGCGCACCAGGCGCTGCGAGACGATGGCGCGCAGGCCCGCTGCCAGATCGGCCAGCAACGCAGGCCGCGACTCGGGCGAGTAGAACGACAGAATCCGGCCCAGCGCGTGGTAGCTGTTGTTGGCGTGCAGCGTGGACACCACCAGGTGGCCCGACAGCGCATACGAGATCGCCATTGTCATGGTCTCGCGGTCGCGGATCTCGCCGATGTAGATGCAGTCGGGCGCCTGGCGCAGGGCGTTCTTCAGCGCAACCTGCAGCGATTGC
>DASQOS010000225.1:0-7997 GCA_035644375.1 Rhizobacter sp. | reverse complement strand
GCGCCAGCCGGTCGCGGGCATGCGTCGACGGCAGGCCGACGAATGCGTCCATCAGCGTTTCCAGTGCCACGCTCGCCGGGCCGGGGTCCAGGGCCTTCAGCGCACGCCGCAGCACGCGCGGGTAGCTGCACGGGTCCAGCGGCAAGCGGTGCTCGTGGTAGCTCAGCACCAGGTGGCCGCCCTCGGGCTCGAAGCTCACGACGAGCTGGCCGCTGTCGAGCACGTCGCCGTAGTGGTCGCCCAACACTGGCACCAGCACCTTGCCCTGCAGGTCGGGGTTGACGGGCAACCAGTCGATGTCGAAGTGGTGCGCGTAGAGCGACGCCGGGCCGTTCTCCAGCACGTCCATCCACCACGCGTTGTCGGCGCCGAACACGCCCATGTGGTTGGGCACCAGGTCGAGCAATTGCCCCAGGCCATGCGCTTGCAGCGCGGCGCTGAAGCGCTCGAAGCCCGAGGCGCCACCCAACTCGGGATTGATCTCGTCGTGTGCCACCACGTCGTAGCCGTGCAGGCTGCCCGGCCCGGCGCGCAAGATCGGCGAACAGTAGATGTGGCTGATGCCCAGGCGCTGCAGGTAGGGCAGCACGCGCACCGCGTCGTCGAAGCTGAAGCCTTTGTGGAACTGCAGGCGATAGGTCGCCCGCGGAATCTCGGCGCTGTCAGCCATCCTTGGCTGGTGCCGCGCAGCGCGTCACGCGCACAGACGCCGGCTCCAGGTTCATGGCGCCGTCGGCGCGGCGCTCCACAGGGCTCAGATAGATCACCTCGCCGTCGGCTGCCGCGACGCCCTCGATCAAGCTGTCGCCCAGGTTCGCCTGCAGCTGCCAGCGCACACCCCGGCCAAGCGTCCACTCCAAGCTCAGCAGGCCGCCCTCGACCCGGAAACTGCCGCCGTTGCGCTGCGCCGGCAGCAGCGGCACCAGGTGCCGTTGACGCAAGGCCAGCAAGCCCTTCAGCAGCGCCAGCCGCTCCCGGTGCGGCGATGCTTCGCGTTCCGTCCAGCGCAGCTGGCTGGCCTCGAAGCTGCTGACGGCGTTCGGGTCCGCAATGCAGGCTCGCGCGGCTTCGTCGCGGAACGCCGCAAAGCGTGCGAACTCGGCACGCCGGCCGTTGGCCACGGCCTGCGCCAGCTCGGGGCCGAAATCGCAGAAGTAGAGGAACGGCGACGACGCGGCGAACTCCTCGCCCATGAACAGCATCGGAATCTGCGGCGACAGCAGCAGGCAGGCGTAAACGGCAGCCAGCCTGCGCAGCGCCATTTCCGCAGGGCCGCGGGTCAATGCGTCGATGCGTTCGCCCATCGCGCGGTTGCCGATCTGGTCATGGTTTTGCAGGAACGACACGAAGGCCACCGACGGCAGGTGGCCGCTGGGCTCGCCGTGCGGCCGGCTGCCGCGCCACGCCGAAGGCTCGCCCTGGTAGGCAAAGCCCTGCGCCAAGGCCCGGCCCAAGTGCTGCAGCGGGGCCGCGGCGTAGTCGGCGTAGTAGCCGTCGGTCTCGCCGCTCAACAGCACATGGGCGGCGTGGTGCAGGTCGTCGTTCCATTGCGCTGTTGCCACGCGCGGCGAGCCGTCGGCGGCACGCGCCAACAGGCTGGCTTGGTTGCGTTCGTTCTCCAGCACCAGATGCACGTGGCGCTCTCGGCCCGGCCCGTTGCGCAAGGCCTGCGCGATCTCGTTGACGATGAAGGTCGGCGAGTCGTCGCAAATGGCGTGCACGGCATCGAGCCGCAGGCCGTCGAAGTGGTATTCCTCGACCCAGTACAGCGCGTTGTGCCGATAGAAATCGCGCACGGTGGCGCTGTCGTCGCCGTCGAAATTGATCGCAGCGCCCCACGGCGTATGGTGCCGGGGGTTGAAGAACTGCGGGCAGTAGGCATGCAGGTAGTTGCCTTCCGGTCCGAAATGGTTGTAGACCACGTCGAGCAGCACCATCATTCCCAAGGCATGCGCAGCGTCGATCAGCGCCTTCAACGCGTCCGGCGTGCCGTAGCCGGCCTTGGGCGCGAAAAGCAGCACGCCGTCATAACCCCAGCCGCGCTTGCCGGGGAAATCGGCCAGCGGCATCAGCTCGATCGCGGTGATGCCCAAGGCCGCCAGCTCGCCCAGGCGCTGTGCCGCCGCGACGAACGTGCCTTCGGGCGTGAAGCAGCCGATGTGCAGCTCGTACACCACGGCTTCGTGCCATGGCCGGCCGCGCCACGCCACGTCGCGCCACGCATAGGCGAGCGGGTCCACCACCTCGCTGGCGCCGTGGATGTCCTCGGGGTTGTAGCGCGAGGCCGGGTCGGGCACCACCAGGCCCTTGCCGACCGCGAACTTGTAGCGCGTGCCGGGGCCTGCTTCGGCCACCCTCAGTTCGTGCCAGCCGGCGGGGCTGCGGTGCATGGGGTGCCGCGTGACCCGGCCGGTGCTGCGCAGGTCGAGCTCGACCTGCGCCAGCTTGGGCGCCCACAGGCTGAAGGCCGTGCCACCCTCTTCGAGCAGCTCGGCCCCGAAGGGCATGCGGTGGCACCGGTGATAGAGCCCCCCAGTCGCTTCGCTCCTGCCCCCAAGGGGCGCCACGCCTGCTGGGGGCGGCCCGGCGCTGGCGTGGACGAGCCCCCCAGTCGCTTCGCTCACGGCACGTCGTCTCGCTTGGGCGCCGGCCACCAGCGCTCCAGCTGCGCAGCGGCCCACTTCCTGCCGCCCAGGCCGAAGGCCAGCGCCAGCGCCAGCACCAGGCCGCCCAGCAGGATCAGGAACGATTCGCGCACCAGCGCACCGCCGATGTCCATCTGGTCGACGGCAATCATCACGACGAAGACCATGATGGCGTAGCGCGCCAGCCGGCCCAGCGATTCGGCATCGCGCACACCGATGCCACGACAGTAGCTGACCACCGCGTGCGCGACGAAGCGTGCAAAGTACGAACCGAACGCGAGGATCAGCAGCGCCACGATGACCCTGGGCACGAACAGCATCACCCGCGTGAGCAAGTCCGTCACATGCGTCAGGCCCATGCCGTTGAAGGCGATGATCAGCGCCACCAGGATCACCAGCCAGTAAACGAGCATGCCCAGCAGACTGATGGTGTCGGCCTGCGTGCCGCCTTTCTTCAGAAAGTTGTCCAGGCCGGAGCGCTGCGTCACGATGTGGAAATTGATGGCGCGCAAGCCCTTTTCGAGCGCAAAGCGCACCGCCTTGGCGATCAGGTAGCCGACCAGCAGCGCCAGCATGGCGATCAGCAGGCGCGGCAGGAACGCGCCCACCTGCTGCAAAAACGCGTGCAGCGGCTCCAGCATCACGTCGATTTTGTCCATGGTCCTGTCCCCTAGGGTCTGGCCAGTAGGCCGGAAATACCGGCAAGCGGGATGCGCACCCAGTCGGGCCGGTTGTTCAGTTCGTAGCGCAGTTCGTACAGCGCCTTCTCCAACTCGAACAAGGACAACAGACCGGGTTCGCCGTCGAACGATTCGTACAGCGTGGAGCCCTTCACCGCGCCGGCATAGGCCTGCAAGAACGCGCCGCGCGTCTCGCTTTCCCAGGCGGCCGCGAGCGGCGCCAGCAGCAGCAGTTCGTCGGGCGTGGTCGCCGCGCCGCGCACACCGCTCGCGCTGGCGTAGCTGAACGAACGCAGCATGCCCGCCACGTCGCGCAGCGGCGAATGCTTGGCGCGGCGCTCGTCGAAGCTGCGGCCCGGCTCGCCTTCAAAATCGATGATCACGAAGTCGTTCTTGGTCAGCAGCACCTGGGCCAGGTGGTAGTCGGCGTGAATGCGCGTCTTCAGGCCGCCCGCGGCGCCGGCGCCGAACTGAGCGATGCGCTCGAGCAGCCTCGCCTTCGCGCCCAGCAGCGCACGCGCATCGTCGGCGGCTGCAGCGCTGAGCTGGCCGAGGCGGCTTTCGAGCAAGGCCAGCGTAGCCTGCGCTTCTGCGCCGGCCTGCGCGCGGTAAGCCGCGATGTCGCCTTGCGCCAGCGGCTCGGGGTCGAAGGCCGGGTTGCCGGTCTTGCGCGCAAGCGCCAGGTGCAGCTCCGCGGTGCGCTGGCCCAAGGTGGCGGCCAGCGCCAGGTAGGCGCCGTGCACATCGGGCGGTGCGGCCTCGGCGCTGGTGCGCCGCTGCTCCAGATAGCGCTGCAGGTAGTCCAGCGTGTAGGCCCAGCCGTCGCCCTGATTCGAGATGTGCGCCTGCAGCAGCGCCAGCGTCAGCATCGAACCATCGGCGGCGGTGTACTCGACGACACCGGCCACCGGCACGCAATTGGGAAAGTGCGCCACTTCGGTCAGAAAGCGCCCGACCTCGAACTCCGGGTTGAGTCCCGCGCGCAGACGCCGGTAGCCTTTGAGGAACAGGCGCTCGCCCACGGTGACGATGGTGTTGCTGCTTTGCGCACGCGGCCTGTCCACGGGCAGCTGCGCCAGGTCGTCGGATGCCAGCTCGGCAAATACGCTGGTCGGCGTGAAGCGCAGGCTGCCGCTTTCGGTAGGCAGCTGCTTGCCCGCGCCGATCGCAGCGATCCAGGCGCGGCAGAACGACTCGTCGGCGAAGGCATCGGCCATCACACCGACCTCGGCCTGCTGCCGCACGCGTGCCAGCGCGGCCGTCGACAGCACGCGATAGCGTTCCTCGTCGCGGTCTTCCCACGCCAGCGCCAGCGGCATGAAATAGGTGGACGGCCCGGTGCTGGCATCGAGTTCGATCAGCGGCAACAGCCAGCTGCGGCCGTCTTCTTCCCACACCACGCTGTCGGCCAGGCGCGCGCGCTTGATCGGCGTGCCCTTGGCGTCGTACCAGCGCTGGCTTTCGATGAACGCCGGCACGGTGTCGGTCTCGAACTGCGTGCGTGTCTTCACCGCCATGCCGATGCGCCACGGCACCACGTGGTCGCGGAACAGGCTGTTCCAGCCGTCGAACAACACCAGCACGGGCCGGTCTTCAACCGCCAGGTAGTCCTGGTGCCAGCTCGGCACGCTGACATCGGTGCTCAGACGGAACCAATAAAAGCCATGCGCGGCAATCGTCAGCAGATACGGCAGGTCGCCGATCGGCGGGAAGGCGGTACGGCCCAGCAGTTCGACCGGCACACGGCCCTTGAATTGCGCCAGGTCGAGTTCCACCGGCTGGGCCGAACGCGCCAGGTTGGCGACACACAAAATGGCCTCGTCGCCCAGCATGCGCAGGTAGGCGAAGATCTTGCGGTTGCCCGGTTTGAGGAACAGCAGATCGCCGCGTCCGAAGGCGCGGCTCGACTGGCGCACGGTCAGCAAGCGGCGCATCCAGTTGAGCAGCGACGATGGCTCGCGCAGCTGGGCTTCGACGTTCACCGCCTCGTAGCCGTACACGGCGTCCATGATCGGCGGCAGGTACAGGCGCTGCGGGTCGGCGCGCGAGAACCCGGCGTTGCGGTCGGGGCTCCACTGCATCGGCGTGCGCACGCCGTTGCGGTCGCCGACGAACACGTTGTCGCCCATGCCGAGCTCGTCGCCGTAATAGATGATCGGCGAGCCGCGCATCGACAGCAGCAGGCTGTTCATCAGCTTGATGCTGTCCATGTCGTTTTCCATCAGCGGCGCCAGGCGCCGGCGGATGCCCAGGTTGATGCGCGCGCGCGGGTCGGCGGCGTAGGTCGTGTACATGTAGTCGCGTTCCTTGCTGGTCACCATCTCGAGCGTCAGCTCGTCGTGGTTGCGTAGAAAGATCGCCCATTGGCAATTGGCCGGAATGTCCGGCGTCTGCTGCATGATTTCGACCAGCGGGAAACGGTCTTCCTGCGCGATGGCCATGTACATGCGCGGCATCAGCGGAAAGTGATACGCCGCGTGGCACTCGTCGCCTTCGCCGAAGTACTCGCGCACGTCTTCGGGCCACTGGTTGGCCTCGGCCAGCAGAAAGCGGTTCTTGTAGCTCGCATCGATGGCCGCGCGCAGTTTCTTGATGACCGCGTGCGTCTCGGGCAGGTTTTCGTTGTTCGTGCCTTCGCGTTCCACCAGGTAGGGGATCGCATCCAGGCGGAAGCCGTCCACGCCCATGTCCAGCCAGAAGCGCATGGTGCGAAAGATCGCCTCCAGCACCAAGGGGCTGTCGAAGTTCAGGTCCGGCTGGTGGCTGAAGAAGCGGTGCCAGAAATACGCCTTGGCCAGCGGGTCCCAGGTCCAGTTGGAGGTCTCGGCGTCGGTGAAGATGATGCGTGTGCCGGCGTACTTCGTGTCGCTGTCGCTCCAGACATAAAAATCGCGCTCCGGCGATCCCGGCGGCGCGCGCCGCGCCGCCTGAAACCACGGGTGCAGATCGGAGGTGTGGTTGATGACCAGCTCGGTGATCACCTTCAGTTCGCGTTTGTGCGCCTCGGCCAGCATGCGGCGAAAGTCGTCCAGCGTTCCGTACTGCGCGTGCACGCCGAGGTAGTCGGCGATGTCGTAGCCGTCGTCCTTCAGCGGCGACGGATAGAACGGCATCAGCCACAGGGTGTTGACGCCCAGGTCCTTGACGTAATCGAGCTTGGACGTGAGACCCTCGAAGTCGCCCATGCCGTCTCCGTTGGAATCGAAGAACGCCTTGACGTTGAGCTGGTAGATCACCGCGTCCTGGTACCACAGCGCCGCGTCGGCGGGCGTCTCGGCGACGATCGGTCCCGGTTCTTCGAGCGGCGGCGTGCGCGGTGCGTTCATCCTGGCTGCCCCTGGAAAAAGTCGCCATCGCGCTCGCTGCGCACGCTGCGCCGCAGCCGCAGCACATGCGCCGGCGTGAACAGCGGGTCCAGCATGATGAAGTTGCGCGAACCGCGCCAGATGTAGCTGCGTTCGTTGAGCAGGTCGTCGACCTGGTAGGCCGCGTTCGGCTCCAGACCCAACCAGTCGGTGGCGAGGTCGATCCAGCCCGATTGGCGGTAGTGCGGATCGAGGTTGACCACGGTGAGGATCACGTTCTTTCCGTCCTGGGTGCGCTTGGCAAAGGCGACGAAGTGTTCATTGTCGGTCGGAAAGAAGCGCAGTTCGGTATCGGCCTGCAGCGCCGCGTTGTCTTTGCGAATGCGGTTGACGCGGGCGATCAGCTCGCGCAGGCTGTCGGCCCGCGTCAGGTCCCAGCGGCGCAGCTGGTACTTCTCGGAGTCCAGGTACTCCTCGCTGCCGGGCTGGCGCGGCGCGCCTTCCATCAGCTCGAACGCCGGGCCGTAGATGCCGTAGTTGGCGGCCAGGGTCGCGGCCAGCACCAGCCGCGCACCGAAGACCGAACGCAGGCCGCCGTGCAACTGCTCGTTGAGGATGTCCGGTGTGTTCGGCCACACGTTGGGGCGGAAGGTGTCGCGCCCCGGCAGCTGGTTCAGCTGGTTGAAATACTCGGTGAGTTCGTCGCGCGAGTTGCGCCACGCGAAGTAGGTGTACGACTGCGAGAAGCCCAGCTTGGCCAGCCGGTGCATCACCTTGGGCCGCGTGAAGGCCTCGGCCAGGAACAGCACCTCGGGGTGTTCGCGCTTGACGGCAGCGATCACCCATTCCCAGAACGCAAAGGCCTTGGTGTGCGGGTTGTCGACTCGGAAGATCTTGACGCCTTCGGCGATCCAGTGGTCGAAGACGCTTTTCAGTTCTTGCCACAGCGCACGCCAATCCTCGGTCTCGAAATTGAACGGGTAGATGTCCTGGTACTTCTTGGGCGGGTTCTCGGCGTACTGCACGCTGCCGTCGGGGCGCCAGCGAAACCACTGCGGATGCTGCTTCACGTACGGGTGGTCGGGCGCGCACTGGAACGCGATGTCGAGCGCGATCTCGATGCCCAGCGCATTCGCCTGCGCCACCAGGCGGCGAAAGTCCTCGCGGCTGCCGAGCTCGGGCAGGATGTCCTTGTGCCCGCCTTCGGCCGCGCCGATCGCCCACGGGCTGCCGACATCGCCGGGCTCGGCATTGACGGCGTTGTTCTTGCCCTTGCGCTTGTCGCGCCCGATCGGGTGGATCGGCGGGAAGTACAACACGTCGAAGCCCATGTCGGCGACGTACGGCAGGCGCTTGATGACGTCGCG
>DASQOS010000224.1:0-5060 GCA_035644375.1 Rhizobacter sp. | reverse complement strand
CAGCGGCCGACCAGATTGGCCCCCGACATCGTGATCTCGCCCAGCGCGAACGCGGTGCCGGTGACGATGCTGCCCGGCAACGCCTGCTCTTTCTTGCCCTGGTAGGCATCGCCTTGCAGGGTGTACTTGTCGAGCCCTTTGTCCCAATCGGCGCGAAACCCGAGCTGCGTGGCATTGGCGGCGTCGTTGATTTCGGTGCCATTGGCGGTGTCGGTGTTCGAGCGGTGGGTTTGCTTGCCGTAGACGCGGTAGCTGCCGTCTTCTCCCAGAGCACCGCCGTGCCGAAACGCCAACTGAGCCTCCTGGTTGCCGCCGCCGGCCGAGACCAGGTTGCCAGGTGTCGCGGCGGCCGACTTCGTGGTCACGTTGACGACGCCGTTGACCGCGTTGACGCCCCACAGCGTGCCGCCGGGGCCGCTGATGACTTCGATGCGCTCGACGTCTTCCAGCATCAGGTCTTGCACGTCCCAGAAGACGCCCGAGAACAAGGGGCTGTAGACCGAGCGGCCGTCGATGAGGACCAGCAGCTTGTTGGCCGATTGGCTGTTGAAGCCGCGCGCACTGATGGCCCAACTGTCCGCATTGACCCGCGCCACTTGCAGGTTGGGTGCCAGGCGCAGGGCTTCCGGAAGGCTGGTGGCGCCCGATCGCCGGATGTCATCGTTGGTGATGACGAACACCGAGGCCGGGGCATCGGACAGGCGCTCCGTGCGCTTGGAGACCGAGGTGATCTCGATGTTGCTCAGGTCTTCCAGGCTCAGGTCCGCCAGGGCAAGCTGAGCCTGCACCGGCGCGCCCGCAGCGCTGCCGATGAGGAGGGTGCTCGCCGCAGCGGCCACCGACAACCGCCAACATGTCAAACGCATAAACCTCCTCCCACGCAGACGACCTTGCTCAGCGACTCCGGCGATTGGGTCGGCCGGGTCGCTGAGATTACGCTCATTCTGGCCGCGCGCCACCCGCTTTGAACGAAGAAGCGACGGCTGTTGTCTTGGGTGTCGGGCACGCGCTTCAGGCCACTTTTGACCGCGCCCGTTGCACTTCAATTCTGACGCGAGAGCTGGCCTGCGTGCGCGTGAAGCCCGGCTTCAAGCTCAGCCCCGCCAGCGCCACGGCCTGGATCGAAGACGGCTACCGCAAGCCGGGCTGACGCCCGACGCACAGGCCGGCGCGCTGGCCGACTGTCACGCCATCGTCATATGGCATCGTCACCCTGATGACTTCCCCCTTGTGGAGATCGACATCATGGCCAAGGACTTTGCCGCGATGGAGGACAGCAACCGCTCGTCCAACCCGAGCATTCACGAGGTGTCCGACCCGGCGCGCCGCACGCTGCTGGGTTTCAAGAGCGTGCCGGTGTCGACCGCCGACACGGTGACCGTGCCTGAGGGTTACAGCGTGCAGGTGATCGCGCCCTGGGGCGAATCGGTCGGCCTGTCGGGCGACAACCCGGTCTTTCGGCCCGACGCCAGCAACACCGCGGCCGAGCAAGAAGCGCAGCTCGGCATGCACCACGACGGCATCCACTACTTTGCGCAAAACGGCTCTGCCGCCGGCCTGCTGGTGATGAACCACGAGTACTCGGACGACGGCCTGCTGCACAGTGACGGCATGGCCACCTGGACGGCGCAGAAGGTGCGCAAGTCGCAGGCCGCACACGGCGTCTCGGTGATCGAGATCGAGCAAAAGAACGACCGCTGGCAGATCGTGCGCCCGTCGCCCTGGGCGCGCCGCATCAGCACGCTGACGCCGATCGCCCTCAGCGGCCCGGCCAGCGGGCACGCGCTGTTGAAGACCGCCGCCGATCCGCGCGGCCAGCGTGTGATCGGCACGCTGAACAACTGCGCCAGCGGCATCACGCCCTGGGGCACCTACCTGACCTGCGAAGAGAACTTCATCAACTACTTCAAGGGGCCGGACGAGCCCGACGCGCACCAGCGCCGCTGGGGCTTGCGCAAGGGCGACCCGGCCGGCTACCGCTGGCACGAGCACGACGAACGTTTCGACGCGAGCAAACACCCGAACGAGGCCAACCGCTTCGGCTGGGTGGTCGAGATCGACCCCTTCAACCCGAGCAGCGTGCCGGTCAAGCGCACCGCGCTCGGCCGCGCCGCACACGAAGGCGCGACGGTGGCGCTGACGAAAGAAGGCCGCGCCGTCGTCTACATGGGCGAAGACTCGCGTTTCGAGTACGAGTACATCACCAAATTCGTCAGCCGCGACCGCATGCAGCCGGGAGGCGCTGCCGCCAACGCCGGCCTGCTCGACCACGGCACGCTGTTCGTCGCGCGTTTTGATGCCGACGGCAAAGGCGCGTGGATCGCGCTGACGCACGGCCAAGGCCCGCTGATCGCGGCCAACGGGTTCGCCGACCAGGGCGAGCTGCTGATCAAGACCCGCCAGGCCAGCGACCTGCTGGGCGCCACCAAGATGGACCGCCCGGAGTGGATTGCAGTCGCGACTCGGCAACAACGGCATGCTGGCAGCCGATACGCGCAGCGGCGAGATCCGGCGCTTTCTCGTCGGCCCGGTGGGCTGCGAGCTGACCGGCGCCAGCGGCACGCCCGACGGCCGCACGATGTTCGTCAACATCCAGCACCCGGGCGAAACTCCGAGCGAACGCAGCGACCCGGCCAACCCGCGCCGCTACTCCAACTGGCCCGACAACCACCCGGGCGGCCGGCCGCGTTCGGCGACGCTGGTGATCCGCAAGAACGACGGTGGGGTGATCGGCAGCTGAGCCGGCGCGCGCCGAGGCCGCGACAGCGGTTCGTCCTACAGCGCCCATCTGTATGCCGGCGCAAGCTGCTGACACGCCCTGCCACACGGCAGGGTGGCGAAGGAGGCACCATGAAGATTCGTTGCCTGTCCGTGGCGGGCGCTTGGGTGCTTGCCGCGGCCTGGTTGCCTGCGATGGCACAAACCAGCCCGCCGATGCCGGCATCGGCAGGGTCGGCGCCGCCGCGGCCGATGGTCGTCAAGCCCGCACCGCGGCCGCTGACGCCGATCGAGATGCAGAACAAGGCCGCGATGCCGGGCGACCTGCGGCCCGAGAACCCGGTGACGCCGCAGATCAGCATTCCGTTCGGCAAGCAGCCGCCTGCCGCGCACCCGGCACCGGCTGCGCAGCGCGCCAGCACGGCCGCCGCGAGCGGTGCGGGTGTCGGCGATGCGGCCGCCAAGTGTGAAGCGCGCAAAGGCGAGCAGGTGCGCGTCAAGTGCCGCGAGCAGCTGGCACACGACGCGCAGCAAAGCAAATGAGATCCGGGCGACGCATCGCGCCCGGTTCGGCTCAGGCCCGGCGCTGAAGGCTCAGATGCCGCCGTACCACTCGTAGCCCTCGTCTTCCCAGAAGCCGCCCTTGCCGCCGCGGATGTTGCCGAAGCTGTCGACCAGCTCGATGGCGCGCACGTACTTGGCCTGCTTGTAGCCGAGTTGCCGCTCGACGCGGCAGCGCAGCGGCGCGCCGTTGCTGACCGGCAGGGCCTGATCGTTCAGCTCGTAGGCCAGGATGGTTTGCGCATGGTACGCGTCGTCGAAGTCGATGCTCTCGTAGTAGCGCGAGTCGTGCGGGCCCGGCGTGTCCATCGAGTCGAAGCAGCGGAACACGACGAACCTGGCGCTCGGCAAGGGCTGGGCCGCGTTCAGCAGCAGCGCCAGCGGCACGCCTTTCCACTGGCCGATGCAGCTCCAGCCCTCGACGCAATCGTGGCGCGTGACCTGGGTGCGTGCCGGCATCGCGCGCAGCTGCGCCAGCGTGTACTCGGCCGGCTTTTGTACCAGGCCGCCGACCGCGAGCTTGTAGTCGGCAAAGTCGCCCTCCAGCAAGGCCTGGTAGTCGGCGTCGGCGGGGTTGAGCGTGCCGTTGCTGCGAAAGCTCTTGGCGATGTGGCTGCGGTCGAACTCTTGCGCCATCGCCGGCCGCGGGGCCACGAGCTTTTGCGCGGCGCGGCTCAGGTGCTGCGCGCTTTTCAGCGCATCGACAAACGCGTCGTTGTGCGACAGCTTGTCGCAGCCCGTCAGCATGGCCGAACCGGCCGCGGCCACCGCGCCGCGCAGCAGGTGGCGGCGGTCGCGCTGGCGCGCACGCATCAGCGTGAAGCCCGATGGTGGGTTGGCGCGCCGGCTCACTGGAGTACCTTCATGCTGCACATTCCGGAATTCGCCCTTGGGGCGGCCCGGCGGGCTCATGGCCGCACCTCTTCCTTGGGCTCGGCAGGCAGCTCGTACCAGCCGGTCACCATGGACCGCAGCTCGTTCCAGACGCCGCTGACGATCACTTCAAACACGTGGATCAACACGAACAGCAGCAGCCCGGCGGCCGCAATGAAATGCAGCGAACGTGCCGACTGCCGGCCACCCAGCAGGTCGACCCAGCCGGTGAGCGCACTGTCGATGCGCGGCGACATCGCCAGGCCGGCCAGCACCACCAGCGGCAGCAGCCCGAAGATCACGATCAGGTAGCTGAGGTTTTGCAGCACGTTGTAGCGCCGGGCTGCGTCGCCGGTCGGATGGCGAAACAGCAGGTGGTTCTTGAACGAGCTGCCGATGGCGCGCAACTCGGCGCGCGTGGGCAGCAGGTCGCGCACCAGGTGGCGGCTGAACAGCGTGTACAGCAGGTAGGCGATGCCGTTGACGACGAAGATCCAGGCAAAGAAGAAGTGCCAGTGGCGGCCCATCGCGAGCCACTGCGGCCCGGGGATGGTGGCCCAGCTCGGGAACGCGCGCTGCGTGGGCTGGCCCGCGACCTGGGACAGGCCCAGCACGCCGGTGGTCTCGATCACGCGGCCGGCCACGTGCGTCACGCCGATCGGACCCGCAGGCGTGGGCTGCGTGCCGATGGCCAGCCACGGGTCGGCGAAGCCCGAGTCCTTGCCCCAGTACAGCGCCGGGTGGGCATTGAAGATGGTGAGCCCGCTCATCAGCAGAATGGTCAGGCACACGACGTTGACCCAGTGCATCACGCGCACCGGCAACTTGTGCCGGTAGAAGCGCCGCTCGGCGGCGGGTGGTGGGGGGGAGGTGGTTTCAGGGTGCATCGGGGTCTCCTGCGGGCCGTG
>DASQOS010000223.1:0-3437 GCA_035644375.1 Rhizobacter sp. | reverse complement strand
GGCGATCCGGTCGGCGCCGACCACGCCGATCACGATGGGGCTGTCGCCGCTCGCGAAGGACTGCGGCGGCCACTCGACGAAGTTCAGGAACTTGTACAGGAACGCGGCCTTGACCTGGGACTCGGCGCTGCTGTTGTCGGCCTGGGCCCAGCAATCGGCGGCGATACCGATCCACAGCAAACTGACCAGCGCCAGCGCGCGCAACGCGCCTTGACCGATCAGCCTTGGTTTCACAGTGACAGCCTCAGTTGCAGCAAGCCGCTGCGCCCGATCTCGCTGCGTCCCGGGGCGGCATTGAATTCCGGGTGCTTGCTGTCCAGCAGGTTCTGGCCGGTGAGCGACAACTCGACCCCCTCG
The DNA here is from genome assembly GCA_035644375.1 of Rhizobacter sp. Taxonomy (GTDB): domain Bacteria; phylum Pseudomonadota; class Gammaproteobacteria; order Burkholderiales; family Burkholderiaceae_C; genus Rhizobacter. The sequence continues at coordinate 3,080 of DASQOS010000223.1, read as the reverse complement.
ATCACCTGCCAGGCATAGCGCAGGTCGAAGGCGGTGTAAGCCGGCACGCCGGGATCGGGCAAGGCGGCCACATGGCGCACTGCCGCGTCGAGCTTTTGCCGGTACGGCAGGTTCAAGGCCGAACGCAACTGCCACTGGTCATCGGGATCGTTGCCCAGGTTCTTGGGGCCGGCCGGGTCGGTGCTGCCGGGCTTGAGGTGCAGATCCTTGCGCAGCGTCGTGGCGCCGCCGCTCAAACGCCAGGCCGAAGTCACTTGCCAGGCGGCCCAGCCTTCGACGCCGTAGGTCCTGCCTTCGATCATGTTTTGCACCTGGGCATGGGGCGGCCGCTGCCCGCTGCGCAGATTGTCCCAGTCGTGAAGAAATGCGGTTGCCGAGTATGTGAACGACGCGACGGGCTGCGTGCGGTAGCCGAGTTCGTACACGTTGGCGACTTCGGACACGAAGTTCGGTCCGCCTGCAATGATGGCCCCCGACGGCGGCAGCCGGATGTCGCGGTCCAGCCGGGCCGGCGCGCGCACCGCGCGCGAGAACGCGCCCCACAGCAGCTGGTTGTCCGAGAGGCTCCAGCCCAGGCGGATGCTGGGCAGCTTTTCGGTGCCGGTGAAATCGTTGTGTTCGAGTTTCATGCCGAGCGTCAGCGCCACCGTCTTGGCGAGCGCGATTTCGTCTTGCACGAACAGATTCTTCCAGCTCATCGACTCGCTCTGCGGCACAAAGCCGAAGAACAAACCAGAGCGCAGGTCGTCGTGCGACTCGCGATAACCGCCGCCCCACAGCAGCTTTTGAGAGGGCAGGGGCATGCCATGCTGGAACTCGAAGTCGAAGACGCTGATCTCCGGCCGGTACAGCACCGCGTCGTCGCGCTGAGTGTGGTCGTAGTAGGTCTGCACGGACAGGTTGGCGCCGCCGTCGAACTTCTGGGTCCAGCGCCCCAGCAGATTGCTGCCCGACACCGCAATCGGCGTGAATTGGAGGCGTTGCTCGGTTTGTCCGGTGTAGGCATCGCCTTGCAGCGTCAGTTCACCCGGGCCGAGCGTCCAGTCGGAGCGAAAGCCGATCTGGTTGCGCTCCATGCCATCGGTGACCTGGCTGCCTCTGGCGGTCTCGGTGTTGTTCAGCTTGACGGTCTTGGCATAGGCGCGGAAATGTCCGTTGTCGCCGAGCGGGCCGCCGGCGCGGAAGGACGCGCCGCGTTCATCGTTGCCGGCGTCCAGGATTGCCACGAAACCGGGGGTGTCGGCCGCCGTCTTGGTGATCACGTTGATGACGCCATTGACCGCGTTGGCGCCCCACAGCGTGGCACCGGGGCCGCTGATGACCTCGATGCGTTCCACGTCCTCCAGCATCAGGTCCTGCTGGTCCCAGAACACGCCGGAGAAAGCCGATGAATAGACGGTGCGGCCGTCGATCAGCACCAGCAGCTTGTTGCCGAGCCCGTTGGCATTGTTGAAACCGCGTGCGCTGACGGCGTATTGCGACGCATTGACCCGCGCCACCTGCAGGTTGGGCGCCAGGCGCAAGGCCTCCGGCAACGAGGTGACGCCTGCGCGATGAATCGCTTCGGCGGTGATGACATAGATGGACGCCGGCGCTTGACTCAGGCGTTCGGGGCGCCGCGACACCGACGTGATCTCTACATTGGCCAGCTCTTCCAGCGACAGGTCCGCCAGGCTGGGTGGCGGCGTGTTGAGCGCGTGCACCACGGGTGGCGCCAGCGTGAGGAGGGCCGCCGCAAGGAGGTTGATGTGATTCAAGTAGGCGTCCCTCCCATGGTTTTCCCGTCGATGGCGGCGTGGAAAAAACGCGCCTTGCAGCTCGACCCGCTCTCAGAAGCATGTCATACGAATTGTAAAAATACAGCGGGTTTTCCATCAGGCCGGGCATGACGCGGCGACTTTCGTGGCAGGTATCGCAACTTGCGGAAAATGCTGCCGTTGCCTGCTTGAAATGAGCCGGAACCTGTGCGCAACGGAGAGTCGCCGCGAGGTCTCACGGCGACGCAGCGCGGCGTGACTCAGAGCGAGGGCGCGGCGCCGCCGTCGAGCGCGATGTTGACGGCCATTTCGCTGGCCAGGGCTTCCAGCGCCGGCTGCAGTTCCGCGTTGCTCAGGCCCTTGGGCACGGCCAGGGTTGCGGTGACCCGGAACAGATGGCCATCGTCCAGCGTGTTGACAATTTCGGTGGCCAGTTCATCGATGCTCACGCCGCGTTGCGCCAGGCTCGCCGACAGGTCGCGCACGATGCCCGGCCGGTCGGGGCCGACGAGTTCGAGCTTGACCGTGCGCTGCCCTGCGGGCACCGGCGCTGCTTCGCTCCTGGCGATGACGACGCGCAACCCGGACGACTCCAGGCCGCGCAACGCATCGCTCAATGGCTCGGCGTTCTCGGACGACACCTCGAAATGAACCATGCCGGCAAACTGGCCCGCCAGGCTTGCCATGCGGCTGCCGGCCCAGTTGGCCGAAAAGCCCTTGGCCCGGCTCGATATCAGGCTGACGATGCCCGGGCGGTCATTGCCGATGGCGGTCACGACCAGCGAGGTGGTGGCCTTGGGCTCGTCGGTCAGCGACACGGATTTGCGCAGCATCGGCGCGCGGGTCGCAAAGCGGTTGTCCTGGGCGAAGGCGGGCAGCACGTCGTGCTGCGCGGCGTGGCGCAGCACCTGCTTCAGCAGTTCCAGGCCCATTGGCGCGAGAGCGCGCTCCCACAGCTCGCGCGCCGATTCGCCTTTGGCCACGAAGCACCAGTTCTGCGCGGCGACCGGGCCGGCGTCCCAGCCCTGGGCCAGGTGGTAAACCGAGCCGCCGGCGATCGGGTCGCCTTCGATGATGGTCCATTCCACCGCGGCAATGCCGCGGTGCCGCGGCAGCAGCGACGGGTGGTAGCCGATGCCGCCCAGGCGCGCCCGAGCCAACGCGTCGTCGCTGACACGGGCATGGGTGTGCGCCGCCACGATGACGTCGGTGCCTTCGGCGATGGCCTGTCCCGGCACCATCTTCGGGTTGTCGAGCACGTGAACCGGGATGCCGGCGGCGGTTGCCGCGACGGCCAGCCGGTCGTCAGCGGCCGGCGCGACC
>DASQOS010000222.1:0-4180 GCA_035644375.1 Rhizobacter sp. | reverse complement strand
GGCCAATGGAAAGCCCAGCAAGCCACGACGCAGCTCTGCCGCTGCCATGTCGTTCCCATAACGCAGCATCGCCTGCGCCGACAGACCGCCGATCAAGCCGGCGGCCACGCCGGCCGGCAGCAGCGTCAGGCTGTAGAGGCCATAGGCTGGCGCGCTCAGCGAATGGATGCACAAAAAGGTCAGGCACATCGAGGCCAGCGCCGGCACGATGCGCGCGGCCAGGTAGGTCGCCAGCTCGCGCACACCCGGTGTGTGGACCTCGGCCGGCTCCATTCACCCGGGCCCTGCGCCGCCGGGCGCCAGCGGCCGCCGGGCCACGACGAAGTAGCCGAGCGGGTAGTGCGCGCCGCTGAACTCGGCCAGGCGCTGGCCCCAGGCCCAGCGGTCCGTCAGCGCCACCAGCGCCTGCAACGCAATCGCCAAGGGCCGGCCGAGCAGCGGCAAGTGGTCCAGGTGTTTGGACAGCATGTCGGCCAGCACGTGGACGCTGCCGCCGACGCTGACCAGCAGCGGAACTTCGAGGCCGGCGTCGCGCGCAAAACGTCTCAATGCGAACTCGGTGTAGCGCCCGTAATCGTGTGGCGCTTCATGGATGCCGTAGAGAAAAGGCACGTTGAGGAGCACATGGCCGCCCGGCGCCAACAAGCGCGCCATGTCGTTCCACAGGTTTTGCGGCGAAGGCACATGCTCCAGCACGTCGGAAAGAATGATCGTGTCGAAGGCCGCGTCGGCAAAGGGCAGCGCTTGCGACAGGTCCAGTTCGTGGTCCAGGTGGATGCTGGGGTGCGGCGACTGAGCCCAGTCCACACAGGTCACCTCGCTGACCAGGCTGCGGTACGCACCGTACAACGGAACCTTGCCGCAGCCCAGGTCGATCAAGCGGCCGCGCGCGAAACGCGGCAGGTAGCTGTCATAACGCTGCACCACCGCGTCGGCGATCAGCCGTGAGCCCACGCCGAGTTCGCGGCTGTCCTTCGACGCCCTCCAGCGGCCGCGGCGCGTCACGAACTTGCTTGGGGTCCAGCGCTCGGGGTGTCGCATCGAAGGGGGACGGGCACATCACGGTCAGAAGTCGGTCTGCAATTGTCGCTGATCGGCAGGCCTCTAAAATCGCCGCTTCACCTGGAACCCAAATGACGCAAGCGCCACCTTCCCCGCCCGACGAAAACCAGCTGATCGCCGAACGGCGCGAAAAGCTTGCCGCCATCCGCCGGCAAGGCGTTGCCTTCCCCAACGATTTCAAGCCGAGGCATCGCGCCGCCGAGCTGATGCGCCTGCATGGCGAGCAGTCGAACGAGGAACTGGAGCCGCTGGACATCAAGGTGAGCGTGGCCGGCCGCATGATGTTGAAGCGCGTGATGGGCAAGGCCAGTTTCTGCACCTTGCAGGACGCGACCGAACGCATCCAGCTGTTCGTCACCAAGGACGGCGTGGGCGACGCGGCGTACGAGGCCTTCAAGCACTGGGACCTGGGCGACATCCTCGGCGCCGAAGGCCAGCTCTTCAAGACCAAGACCGGCGAGTTGTCGGTGCGCGTCAGCAGCCTGCGCCTGCTCACGAAGAGCCTGCGCCCGCTGCCCGACAAGTTCCACGGCATGAGCGACCAGGAGCAGAAGTACCGCCAGCGCTATGTGGACCTGATCACCGACGAACACGCACGCACGCGCTTCGCCGCGCGCAGCAAGGCCATCAGCTCGATCCGCCAGTTCATGGTCGAGCATCACTTCATGGAAGTGGAAACGCCGATGCTGCACCCGATCCCCGGCGGCGCCAATGCCAAGCCCTTCGTCACGCACCACAACGCGCTCGACCAGCAGATGTTCCTGCGCATCGCGCCCGAGCTGTACCTGAAGCGCCTGATCGTCGGCGGCTTCGAGCGCGTGTTCGAGATCAACCGCAGCTTCCGCAACGAAGGCATCTCGGTTCGGCACAACCCCGAATTCACGATGATGGAGTTCTACGCGGCCTACTGGAACCACCACGACCTGATGGACTTCACCGAATGCGTGCTGCGCCACGCCGCACGCCAGGCCACCGGCTCGGCGACGCTGAGTTATGGCGGCAAGCCGGTCGATCTGGACCCGCCGTTCAAGCGGCTGACGGTGCGCGATTCGCTGGTGGCCTTTGCCGGGATGAGCGAAGCCGAAGCCGGCGATGCCGAGGTGCTGCGTGGCCGCCTGAAAAGCGCCGGCCATCAAGCGCCGGCGCACTGGAAATTGCCCGAGTTGCAGTTCAGCCTGTTCGAGACCGCGGTCGAAGACCAGCTGTGGGAGCCGACCTTCATCATCGACTATCCCGTCGAGGTGTCGCCGCTGGCGCGCGCATCCGACAGCAACCCGGCGATCACCGAGCGCTTCGAGCTCTTCATCACCGGCCGCGAATATGCCAATGGCTTTTCGGAGCTGAACGACGCCGAAGACCAGGCCGCGCGTTTTCAGTCGCAGGCCGCCAACAAGGAAGCCGGCGACGAAGAGGCGATGTACTACGACGCCGACTTCATCCGCGCCTTGGAATACGGCATGCCGCCGACCGGCGGCTGCGGCATCGGCCTGGACCGGCTGATGATGCTGCTGACCGATTCGGCCAGCATCCGCGACGTGATCCTGTTCCCGTCGCTGCGAAAAGAAAGCTGAGCGAGAACTCGCGAGAGCAACTCATCAAGCAACTCCCGCGGAACCGGCTCTGCCGGGCCGCTGGGAGGCGCCCCTTGGGGGCAGGAGCGAAGCGACTGGAGGGCTCACAACCAGCACCGGCTTGCGTTTGGCCAAGAAGGCGGCCATGCCTTCCTGCTGGTCTTCGCTGCCGAACAGCGAGTGGAACAGCCGCCGCTCGAAGCGCAGGCCGTCGGCCAGCGGCACCTCGAAAGCCTGGTTGATGCTTTCCTTGGCCATCATCACGCTCGGCGCGCTGAACTCACCGTTGGTTTGCGCCGTCGCCACCCAGTTCGCGCTCAATCTGTTCGATGCTGGGCAAGCTGGTTTGCAGCTCGGGCGGCAGGGATTCGAGCAGTTTGTATTCGGCAATGCCCATGGGCTGGGCCTTGTCGCCCAGGGCATATTCGGCCACGATCTTGTTTTTGCTCTTGCACAGCAAGAGGCCAATGGTGGCGTTGTCGTGCTCGCTTTTGACTTGGCGATCCACCGCGGTCAGATAAAACCCAAGTTGCCTCAGGTGCTCGGGCTTGAACTTGCCGCCCTTGAGCTCGATCACCACGTAGCAGCGCAGCTTGAGGTGATAGAACAGCAGGTCGATGAAAAACTCGTCACCGCCCACGTCCAGCAGCACCTGCCGCCCGACGAACGCAAAGCCGGCGCCCAGTTCCAGCAGGAAGTCGGTGACATGCTTCACCAAGGCGTTTTCGATCTCGCGCTCCCCGGCCTCGCGGCCCAGCCCCAGGAAGTCCAGCCGGTACGGGTCTTTCAATGACTCTCGGGCCAAGTCTGATTGCGGCTTGGGCAAGCTCACATCGAAATTGGTGACCGCCGTGCCGCTGCGCTCCAGCAGGCGGGTTTCAATGTGGATGTTCAGCACATTGCGCGACCAGCCATGTGCCACGGCGCTCTCGGCGTAGGCCAGGCGCTGCTGCGGGTCTTTCAGCCGGGTCAGCAGCACCAGGTTATGGCCCCAAGGCAGTTGTCCAACAGCCTGTTGGACAAACTTCGTCATCGGGCCACGCCTGGGCAAAAGCGCGCATGTACATCAGGTTGGCGCGCGAAAACCCCTTCACCTCAGGAAAGGCCTCTCGCAAGTCATGCGCCAGCCGCTCGATCACCTTGGCGCCCCAGCCCGCTTCGGCCTGCCGCGCCAGGATGTCGCGGCCGATGTGCCAGTACAGCAGCACCAACTCACGGTTGACTGCCAGTGTGGCGCGCTGCTGGGCACTGTGGATGCGGCCCTTGAGATCGGCCAGCCAGTCGGCATAGCCCTCGGGAGGCGGGGTCAGGCGGATGGGCCGATCACTCATGACATCGCTCCTGTTTTTTCCCCTTGCCTGCCTTTAAAGCAGGGCGGCTTTGGCCGCTGCTGCGGTCATCTTACCGGGCCCATATCAGCGAACAAGCCGACCGAAACGCGCATTCAGCGATGCTTGAATTCCGCCTTGCGCTTCTCGAGGAAGGCTTTCATGCCTTCCTGCTGGTCTTCGCTGCCGAACAGCGAGTGGAACAGCCGCCGCTCGAAG
>DASQOS010000221.1:0-2885 GCA_035644375.1 Rhizobacter sp. | reverse complement strand
CGATGTGCCGGCCAGCACACCGCTGCGGCCGGTGCGCAGCGTGGCCGTGATCGGCGGCGGCACCATGGGCCGTGGCATCGCGATCAACTTCCTCAACGCCGGCCTGCCGGTGCTGCTGCTGGAGGCCCAGCCGCAGGCGCTGGACCAGGCCGTCGCAGGCATCCGCAAGACCTTTGAGTCGCAGCTGAGCAAAGGCAAGCTGACGCCGGACCAGCTCACGCAACGCATGGGCTTGTTGAGTTCGACGCTGAAGTACGACGACTTGAAACACGCAGACCTGGTGATCGAAGCCGTGTTTGAAGACATGGCCGTCAAGCAGCAGGTGTTCAAGACACTGGACGAGGTGATGCAGCCCGGCGCCATTCTGGCGACCAACACCTCGACGCTGGACGTGAACCGCATGGCCGGCGTCACGAAGCGCCCGCAGGACGTGGTCGGCCTGCACTTCTTCAGCCCGGCGAATGTGATGAAGCTGCTGGAGGTGGTGCGTGGCGACAAGACCGCCAAGGACGTGCTGGCCACGGTGATGCAGCTGGGCAAGAAGATCAAGAAGACCTGCGTGGTGTCGGGCGTGTGCGACGGCTTCATCGGCAACCGCATGATCGAGCAGTACCTGCGGCAAGCGGGTTTTCTGCTCGACGAAGGCGCCACGCCGCAAGAGGTGGACAGTGCGATGGAGGCCTTTGGTTTTGCGATGGGTCCGTTTCGCATGAGCGACCTGGCCGGCAACGACATCGGCTGGGCGGTCCGCAAGCGGCGCTTCGTCGAGAAGCCCGCGCTGCATTTCAGCCAGACGGCCGATCTGCTGTGCGAGATGGGCCGCTTCGGCCAGAAGACCGGTGCCGGCTGGTACGACTACGCGCCGGGCCAGCGCGAGGCCCTGGCCTCGGCCACGGTGAGCCAGATGATCCACCAACACCGCGCCGCCTTGAAGATCGCGCCGCGCGCCATCGACGACGCCGAGATCGTGCAGCGCCTGGTGTATGCCCTGGTGAACGAAGGGGCGAGGATCGTCGAGGAAGGTATTGCACAGCGTGCATCGGACATCGACATCGTGTACCTTGCCGGCTACGGCTTTCCCTTGCACCGCGGCGGTCCGATGCGCCATGCCGACGAGGTCGGACTGGCCAAGGTGGTGGCTGCCATGAAACGCTTGGCGCAAAACCCGCTTGCCGATGCTGCCTTCTGGCAGCCGGCGCCGCTGCTGGCCAGGCTGGCGGCCGATGGCAAGACATTCCACTGACGTGGCCGCGCGACGCAACCGGACCGGACATGAAGACATCGACCGTTGAAGCGCTGGTGTGGGTGCTGGTTTATGGCGGCGGCCTGACGGCGGCCCTGGGGCTTTCGGTGCAGCGGGCGGGCAACGCGCTCGGGCATGTGCTGGTGACGGCCGGCGCCTTGGCCGTGGTGCTGGGGGTGGCGCTGATCTACGTGCGATCGAGGATGAAAGACAGCCCGAAGAACCGCGTTGAAGAGAAGTCATGAACACGCCGCGCCACATCGAAACCATCAAGCGCGCAGGACTGGTGCTGTGCTGTCTGGGCGCTGCGCTTTCTGCGCAAGCGCAGAGCTATGTGTTTCCGACCTATGCCGATGCCGCGCAGGTCGACCAGGCCTGCGAGCGCTACCTGGCCGATGCGCAGCAACAGGAAAAGCATTTGCAGGCGCTGACGCCCGCCCAGGCGGCCAAGCAATTGCTGGCCGGGCTCGACGCCATGACGCGCCGCTACGAGGACACGCTGGGGCCGCTGTCGCTGTTGAATTCGGTGCACCCCGACAAGGCGATTCGCGATGCGGCCGACGAGTGCGAGCTGAAGGCCCAGGCCTTCAACAGCGCCTTTTTGCAAAACCCGCGTGTCTATGCGCGGCTGAAACAGCTCACGCCGGCAGACCCCATTGATCGCCGCTTCTGGCGCGACCAACTCGACTTGTTCGAAGATTCGGGCGTGGGCCTGGCTCCGGCGCTGCAGGCGCGTGCGCAGACCATCACCGCACAAACCACCAAGCTGGGCCAGGAATTCGACCGGCGCATTCGCGAAGAGAAAACGCAACTCGCCTTCACCGCCGATGAGCTCGACGGCGTTCCGGCCGCGGTGTGGCAAGGCGCGCCGCGCGATGCCTTCGGCCGCTACCTGCTGGGGCTGGAATCGCCCACCGTGGACCCGGTGCTGACGCTGGCCACGCAAAGCAGCACGCGCGAACGCATGTGGCGTGCGTTCCTGAATCAGGGCGGCATGCCCAACATCCTGACGCTGGAGCAACTGGAACAACTGCGTCGCGAATACGCCCAGCTGTTCGGCTACGAGTCGTATGCCGACTTCGTGCTGCGCCGGCGCATGGTGAAAAGCGCCACCGAGGCGCAGAAGTTCCTGGCCGGCGTGAAGAGCGCGGTCGCCCAGCGCGAGCTGGCCGATCTGGAAGAACTGCGCGTGGCCAAGGCCGAGCACCTGAAGCAGCCGCTGGCCGGCACCACGCTGCAGCGTTGGGATGTGGGGTTTTATTCGGAGCGCATCCGGCGTGCGCGCTTTGGGGTGGACCAGGAGCAGTTCCGGCCGTACTTCCCGCCCGAGGCCAGCCTGGCCTTCGTGTTCCGTGTGGCCGAGCGGCTGTTCGGCGTGACCTACGAAGCGCGGCCGCAAACCCTGTGGCATGGCGATGCGCATGCTTACGACGTGCGTGACGCCAAGGACAAGCACTTCATCGGCACGCTGTTCGTCGACCTCTATCCGCGTGCCGACAAATACAACCACGCCGCGATGTGGGGCTTTCGCAATGTCTCGACGCTGGCCGGCCGCAAGCCGGCGGCCGGGCTGGTGGTCAACTTCAACCGCGATGGGCTGACGCTGGAAGAGCTTGAAACGCTGCTGCACGAGTTCGGCCAT
>DASQOS010000220.1:0-2720 GCA_035644375.1 Rhizobacter sp. | reverse complement strand
TCGAAATTCCAGAAGCCGCGATTGACCGCAAGGTCGCGCCCCCAATACTCCTTGTTGCGCGTGAGCGTGACGCTCTTGCCCGGATCGACCTTGCTGACAACGTAAGGACCGGTGCCGACGGGTGGCGTGTAGCTCGGATCCTCGAAAGTTTCGACATTCACCGCGTGTTTTGCCAAAACCGGCATCAGGCCGAGGATCAGCGGCAGCTCGCGGTCGTTGCTGCCGGCGAGATCGAAACGCACGCCATGTGTGCCTATGATTTGTGCTTTGGCGACCTTGGAATAGTAGATGCGGTAGTTGGGGCGGCCCTTGTCACGCATGAGCTGCCAGGAAAATAGGATGTCCTCGGGCGTCACCGGCTTGCCGTCGGAGAACCGCGCCGCCGGATCGAGCTCGAAGGTCACATAGCTGCGGGCCTCATCGGTGTCGATGGTGCGCGCGACCAGCCCGTAAAGCGTGAACGGCTCGTCATAGCCGCGCGCCATCAGGCTTTCGACCACCTGGCCGCTGATGATGTTGACGTTGCTGACCAGCGGGGCTCGCATGCCCTGAGCCACCAGGCCCCGCGCGATGAAGGGATTGATGCTTTCAAAAGTTCCCAGCACGCCCTGGACCAGGCGGCCGCCCTTGGGTGCGTCGGGATTGACATAGCGGAAATGACTGAAATCGGCAGGGAGTGCGGGCTCGCCATGCATCGCAATGGCGTGGCGCGGCTCGGCATGTGACGTGCCGTTGCCGCTGATGCTTGCAAGCGCCGACAACAGGATGCTGGCCGCGAGGCAAAAAAGCGATCGCAGCGCTCGACGGTGAGGACGCTGTGGCACGCACATGGCTGCTCTTGTTAGCCATATTGCGTCACGGCTTGCATGACAATTCGACAACGACCGGTTCTGCTTGCGGACCATGGTCTTACCGTTGTGCATCTGAAAGAGAAATCACCCGCTTGTCACCTGGTTTTGCACCCGATCCTTGAGACTTTATTGAGGGCCGAAAGTGGGCTATGAGGCTGACTGGAAGGCGTCACGCTGTTGCCGTATTTGGTGCGGACACAGCCCTGTAGGGGCACCGTTCGGCCGGATCGCTGCAAGGGCGGTCAGCAAGAGGATTACACATGGAACATCGGACGTTGGTCGCCCCGGCTCGCCCGGTTGCTTGCGCATTCGTCCTGGCACTCGCGACGACGATGCTGGCCGCGCCATCGGTCCTCGCCCAAACGCCGGCTCCCAAAGCTCCTGCTGCGCCCAAAGCCAAGGGTCCGCCTGCTGCGCAGCCGCAACCTAAGGGTGCTCCTGCCGCCCCTGCCGAGCAGCAGGCGGCGCCAGCCGAGCCGCAGCTCATCTTCTCGCCGTGGACCAAGTTCTGCCTGAAGGGTCAGGAAGCCGGCGCCAAGCAGGTGTGCTTCACTGGCAAAGATGGTCGTGTCGAGTCAGGCATGCCCGTGGTCGCTGCCGTGCTGATCGAGCCCGAAGGCGAGCCCAAAAAAATTCTGCGTGTCACTTTGCCGCTCGGCATGTCAATCCAGCCGGGCACGCGCGTCATCGTCGATACGGGCCAGCCGATGACCGGGCCCTATGTGATCTGTTTCCAGAACGGCTGCATGGCCGACTATGAGGCAAGCGGCGAGCTGGTCGGGAAATTGAAGAAGGGACAGGGGCTGGTGGTGCAAGGCATCAACGGCTCGGGTCAACCGATCAGCTTGGTGCTGCCGCTTAACGACTTCGGCAAAGCCTATGACGGTCCGCCAACGGATCCGCAGGTTTTCGAGGCGCAACAGAAGAAACTGCAGGACGAGCTTCAGAAGCGTGCCGAAGATGCGCGCAGGCGGCTTGAAGGTCAGGCAAAATAACCGCGAACATCTGACGTGACGGGCCGAGGTGCAAGCGCCTCGCGCGCGTTCGTGGTGTTCGCTAGTGCCACCGGTACGGTCGGTGTCAGCCGATGAGACGAGCCGGTGGAAATCCAGAGACGAGAGAGCGAGTTGGGGGATAATCCCATGAGGCATCGATATTTCGTCACAGTAGTCAATGGCGTGCGCGCGTTCGTGGTGGTGGCGGCAGCGGGCGTGCTGATGTCGCAAGCGTTCGCTCAGGCCCCGGCGCCGAAAGCACAGCCCAAGGCGCCCGTTCCAAAGACGCAGCCGAAGGGTGGCGAGGCGCCGCAACAGCCGCAGGGCGAGCAACCCAAGCTGAGTTTCTCGCCCTGGACAAAAGTGTGTCCGAAAGGCCAGGAGGCGAACGCCAAGGCGGTCTGCCTGACCGGTCGCGACGGCGCGGTCGAGACGGGACTGCCTGTGGTGGCGGCGGTGCTGATCGAGCCCGAAGGCGAGCCGCGCAAGACGCTGCGCGTCACGCTGCCGCTCGGCATGGCATTGCAGCCCGGCACGCGCGTCGTGATCGACGAAGGTCAGCCGATGACGGCCCCCTACGTGATCTGCGCCGGTAATGGCTGCATGGCCGACTACGAGGCGAGCGCCGAGCTTGTCACCAATATGAAGAAGGGCAAAGGCCTCGCTGTTCAGGGCGTCAACGGTGCAGGTCAGGTGGTCTCGCTGCTGCTGCCGCTTGAGAACTTTGGCAAGGTGTACGACGGCCCGGCGACCGATCCGAAGGTGTTCGAGGAGATGCAACGCAAGCGCTTCGAGGAATTCCAGAAGAAGGCGCAGTAAGGCGTCGCATCAGGCTCGTGCGCTAAGGCGCAGCTTTTGACGGTGATCCGATTGG
>DASQOS010000219.1:0-3518 GCA_035644375.1 Rhizobacter sp. | reverse complement strand
AAGGGGCTCGGGCCGGCACTCATTGACGATGCCACGCCGACCCCTGCGCACGCTCTGTTCACGTGGCAGCGCTTCACCCGGGTTCTGGTGGTGTGCCTGGGTCTGTGGCTCATCGGCATCGGTGCCCTGACCGCCGCATATGGCTGGCACGCGGTCCTGACGCAGATGGCGTGGTTCTTCACCAAGGCTGCGCTGCTGACCTTTGGCGGCGCCTATGCCGTGCTGCCGTACGTCTACCAAGGCGCTGTCGACCATTACCACTGGCTGAGCGGGCCGCAGATGATCGACGGCCTGGCACTCGGCGAGACGACGCCCGGGCCGCTCATCATGGTGGTGTCGTTCGTCGGTTTCGTCGGCGGAGGGACGAAGGCCATCTTCGGCGTTGATTCGCTCTTTGTGTCCGGCGCAGTGGCGGCCACGGTGGTCACGTTCTTCACGTTCCTGCCATCGTTTTGCTTCATCTTGTTGGGCGGACCCTTCATCGAATCGACCCACGGCAAACTGAAATTCACGGCGCCCCTGACGGCGATCACCGCGGCCGTCGTCGGCGTCATCGTCAGCCTCGCCGTGTTCTTCGCGTATCACGTGCTGTGGCCGGCCGGGCTGTCGGGTCACTTCGAGTGGCCCGCCGCCGTCGTCGGCCTGGCTGCCGCGCTGGCCTTGTTTCGCTTCAAGCTCGGGGTCATCCCGGTGGTTGCGGGATCAGGTCTCGCGGGGCTCGCCATTCGCCTGCTGTTTTGACGCCTGCCGCGTGGCCTCGTCCGGCATTCAAAGTTCAGCGCTCGAGAGCGCAGCACAAATGCAAAAAGGCGCCCTCTTCCGGAGAAGAGGGCGCCCCTCTTGCGGCAACGTCAACCGTGTCGGCGGCGTCGGGTTGCCAGACTTTCCAGCCTCAGGCGTGAAGTGCCGGTTCATTCACCTCACATCTGTCCCGCCCCTCAGTGACGGGTATCGTGGCTTTCAAACCAAGCGTCGGTCGCACGGCGTTCCCAGTCGGATATCTGCCTTTCGGCTTCGTCCTTGGCAACGCCGTAACGTTCTTGAATCTTGCCGGCCAACTGCTCGCGGCGGCCTGCCACGACGTCGCAGTCGTCGTCGGTGAGCTTGCCCCACTGCTCATTGACTTTGCCTTTGAGCTGCTTCCAGTGGCCTTCAATTCGATGCCAATTCATGGATGCCTCCTTGACTGGATGTTGCTGAAGATGGGCGTGCCGCAAGTGGCCAGCAAGCGTGTCAAGGACGAACGTAGATGTCGTTCTTGACCGATTTCACGCCATTGACCTTGCGCGCGATCGTTTCAGCCGCAGCCTTTTCGTCTGCGCTCTTCGCAAAGCCGGACAGCTGCACGGTGCCGTTCAGCGTCTCAACGCTGATCGACGAAGCGGCGACCTCCTTGTTCTCGACGAACTTGGCCTTCACCTGCGTCGTGATGGTCGCGTCGTCGACGTACTGTCCGACGCTCGATTGGTCTCGGGTGACGGCACAACCCGTGGCGCCCAACAGAGCGATGGCAGTGACTGCAGCAGCAAGTGTGGTGCGTAAAAACATGGCGGATCTCCTTGGGTAAATGTCCCGCGTTGCCGAAGCTCTGACACCTCGTTCAGCGCAGGTCTACGGGTGGTTGGAATACTTGGTAGAAGGCCCCACCCCTTAAGCCGGCTTCGTCGACGGCTCGGTTACGTGTCGAGCCAGTCGTTCAATTCCTCGGCGTGTTCCTCTTCATCGGCCAGAATTTCTTCCAGCACGCGGCGTGTGGTCACGTCCTTGTCGCCGATCAGCGAAATCATCTGGCGGTAGGTCTCGATGGCCACCCGTTCCGCCGTCAGATTCGAGCGCAGCATCGCGGTCAATTCGGCGGACTCGTCGTACGCTGCGTGGCTGCGGCTGCTCAGGCCGTCCGGCGCAAAGTCCGGCTCGCCTCCAAGCTGGACGATGCGCTCGGCGAGCCTGTCGGCGTGGCCGGCTTCCGCTTGGGCGTGCACCATGAACTCGTCCGCGATCTTGGGAGACGCAATGCCTTTGGCCGTGAAATGATGGCGCTTGTAGCGCAACACGCAAACCAGCTCGGTGGCCAGAGCATCGTTCAAGAGCCTCAGCACATCCTCTCGCCAGGGGCCGTAGGCCGGCGTCACGGCGCCATCGCTGATGTTCTGCTTGGCGGCTTCAATGGCTTTCTCGTCCAGTACCAGCCGCCGTTGCTGGCCCTCGCTTGCTTGGTTGCTCACCATGGAAATCTCCTGTTTGATGGTCGGGACGACCGGGAAGCCCAGTCCTCACTTCTTGCCCAATGCTTTGACGCCGAACAAGCCGATCAAGACAATCACCACAAACATCAGCAAGAACAAGACAAACAAGATCTTGGCAATGCTGCCCGTGCCTGCTGCGATGCCGGTGAACTCCAGCACACCCGCCAGCACTGCAATGAACGCAAATACCAGGGCCCATTTCAGCATCACGCGGTCCTCGTCTGTTGCCGCCGTGAGCGGTTGCGCTTGGTCGACAAATCAACTGTAAAAGCCGTGATGCGCCCATGCCATCGGACGCGGGGCTCGCGTGATGTAGGACGGAGCCTGTGGGCTGCGGCGCATGCAGAGGAGGAGTGCGGCGAAAAATCGCCGAACGGCTTGGCCGGCAGTCAGTGCACCGAGCTCGCCGACGGGTTCTCTGCGGGATTCGGGGGGGCCGCCTGAGGCGGCATCGACCGGTCCGTCATCGGCTCCGCATCGCTGTGGTCTGACGCGGCCTGCTGTTGAGCCAGCGTCGCGCTCATGGTCTCGGTGACCCAACGCAGGATGGAGTTCAAGTCGAGGCGCGGCAGCAGGCTTGCCAGCAAGGCGCCACCCGAAATCCAGCGCCAGGGGCGCACGCGAGTCAGCGCCACGCCCGAGATCAGCGCACCCAGCACCAGCCACCCCGGGTGACGCGCAGCCACCGGCCCGGTCAGCTCTCGTGCCAACGCAGCGGCCAGGTCGATGACGGCGCGCAACGGATGGTTCTGCCACCAGCGCCTCAGCCAGCGCGCGGCAACCGCTGCGGTCGGCACGTCCGAGAAGGCATCGAACAGTGCGCTCAGCCAGATGGGCTCTTCCGATGGATCCGACGGCGCTGCGCCATTGGCGGGTGGTTCGCCCCGGGGTTGGTGCTGGCTCAGCCAGGCACGCAAGGCCGCGCGTGAAGCGGCAAGCTTTTCCTCGGGGGTCAGCGCAGAAACGGCAACGCAAGCAGAAGCGGTGGTGGCATCGAGGCCGGGGGCGGCGGAACGGTTCTCCGCGTGCGTCACGGCGCGCTCACTTCATTGAGCATGCGCATGTCGGCGTCCATCTGCGCCTGCACCGAAGCGAAAGCTTTTTCAGCGCTCGGACGCTGCGCCAGCAAGCCCGCCACCAGGGCGACACACAGCGGCACGGCCGGTGCTGCAGCCAGCATCCATCCCGCCTGAGACGACAAGCCGGGTGTGACGGCCCACAGCATCAGCGCGACACCTGCCAACACGGCCGCCACGCCGACGCATCCCAAGG
>DASQOS010000218.1:0-3083 GCA_035644375.1 Rhizobacter sp. | reverse complement strand
AAAGTCGGTTGCGCTGGCCTTCGTTGAGCCCGAGCCAGGCCGCCACCGCAGGGTTGCTCTCTTGAAGCGAGACCGGCTGCTCGGCCAGCGCCGGCCGCACGCGCAGCATCGGCATGGGCAGATCGCGCAGCAACTCACTCAAAGCCGCATCGGCCGCATGGGCCTCGTCGCGGGCCGTGCCCAGGTGGCCGGCAAATTGACCTTCGGTGTCGAGCAGCGCGCTGCCGCGCAGCAGCAGCTGTCGCTTGTGGCCGGTCGGGCTGGTCTGCCAAACCGGCGTCAGAGGCAGCGGCGCGCAGTTCTGGGCCGCAGTGCGCAGCGTCTGCAGATGCTCGTCGCCCACCTGAAAGTGTTGCCACAGCAACGGCGCCGGCTCCTGCCCCGAAGACCACACGACCGCCGGCACGCCCGGAGGTGGCCGCAGGTGCGTGAGCCGGTGCTGTGCGTCGGTGCGCCATTGCCAGACGTCCAGGGCATCGCCCAGTCCGTGGGCTTCGGCACGTGCCTGCTGAAGCTGGGTTTGCAGCTGCCGTACGCTGCCTTGAACCCTGCGCAGCCAGACGCCCGCGACCACCGCGGTGGCGATGCCGATCAGCGCCACCGCCGGCCAGGCGCCCGTCGCACCCGATGGCGTGAACCCCCATGCCGGACCGGTACCACCCAGCGCGAGAACAGCGCCGCCAGCGCGCACCGTACGCTGACACAAACCCGCGAACGGCAGCGTTGCACAAATCATCCGCGGATTGTAGGACTGGGGTTCACATTTCCATTCAAGTTGTGCCCAGGGAATGCCGAAATGGCGTGCAAGAAATCCCGTGTTGGCGGTTCTGTCGACACGGATTCGCCTTGCGCAGCGTGCTGCCATCACCTCATGCCGGTCCGAACACAGCATTTGACAGTCGGGTTGTCCGCATCTGCCGGGCGCCCGATGCCTCCAGCGTCCGCGGCTCAATGCCTGGCGCCGCGGGAACGCGACGGTCTGCCGACGCGTCCGCGGAAATCCCATCGGCTCGAACAGGAGCGTGAACTTATTCACGCATTGATGGAGAACCTGCCGGCGAGCCGGTTCGTACGCCATGAAACTGATGCTGGCGACACTGTCATCAGCGTTAATGCCATGCGCGCAGAGGCTGATAGATTGACGTCGCACCTGAACCCGCACATCCTTCTGGTGGAAGACAATGCGATCAACCCAGGAGGTGATCGGTCAGATGCTGCAAACCTTTGGATCTCGTGTGCAAATGGGTTCCGATACTGGCGGTCATTGCCAATGACCCGGGAAGCGACGAAGCGCGTTTTCTCGGCGTGGGCTTCAATGGCCATTTGTCAAAACCGGATCGTCAAAGTCGATTGCTCGCCATGCTGACCAAACACCTTCAACTTCGTGGGCCTGCAGATTCCGGCGGCGCCGGCTCGGGCGCCTCTTCGCGCTGTCCCGCACCCGCTGCCGGCTCGATCGACAGCGTTCTGGACGTCGATGCGCTGAACCGTTTGCGTGACCTGGACCCGAACGGCGAGAACCGGCTGATGGAGCGTGTGGTCTCGGCCTTTGAAAGCTCCGTGGCCCGCTTGATGCCCCAATTGCAGGAAGCGCTTGTCGGCGACCAACTCAGTGGCATTCGACACGTGGCGCACACTTTAAAATCGTCGTCCGCCAGCATCGGGGCCACCAAGTTGTCCAAAATTTGTGCAGAGGTCGAATCGAAGGCGCGCCTGCAACAGACTGAAGGCCTGGCCGAGCAGGCGGTCGCACTTCAGTCCGAAGTCGAGACCGTCCGGGCGGCTTTGCAGCACATGCTGAAGTCGAACCCATGACATTCGCCGGCGCCTCTGCAGACGACTTGCCGGCACTGCCGAAAATTCTTCTCGTCGATGACGACGAGGTGAACCTGTTGCTCACGGCCATGGCGCTGCGCGAGCGCGGCTTCGTGATCACCGAAGCCACCAGCGGCGAAGCGGCACTGCGCACGCTGATCGACTGGCTGCCCGATGTGGTGGTGCTGGACGCGCTGATGCCGGGCCTGGACGGATTTCAGACCTGCCAGGAAATGCGCCACCTGCCCGGCTTCGAATCGATGCCGGTGCTGATGCTGACCGGGCTCGACGACGAAGCCTCGATCAACCGGGCCTACGAGGCCGGCGCCACCGACTTCTTCGTCAAATCCAGCCAGTGGAGCCTGCTGGCCGGGCGCCTGCGCTATCTGCTGCGCTCATCGCGCACGCGGCTCGAACTCGAACGCAGCAAGTCCAAGCTGGCGCGCGCGCAAGACCTGGCGCGCATGGGCAGCTTCGACTGGCGCCAGGGCGAAGGCAACCCGGTGTTCTCGCTGGAAGGCTTGCGTGTCTTCGGCATGGGGCCAGGCGACGCGCCGTCGTTGCGCTCGCTGCTGCGCATGCTGCCCCTCGACGACCGCGTCGGGTTCATGGTGGTGCTGCACGAGGTGTTTCGCCACAGCTCGGTGTTGGCGACCGACATTCCCGTGAACCTGGTCGACGCCCGCCAGCAACGCATCATCCACGTCGAAGCCGAACCCGAGTTCAACGAACACGGCAACCTCTCGGGGTACACCGGCATCGTCCAGGACGTGACCGATCGGCGCATCGCCGAAGACAAGATCCGCCATCTCGCGAACTTCGATGCGCTGACCGGCCTGCCGAATCGGCGCCAGCTGATCTGGCGCACCGAACGCGCGCTGGAACACGCGCGCCGCCTCAACCACCCGGTGGCGCTGCTGCTGATCGACCTGGACCGTTTCAAGATCATCAACGACACGCTGGGCCACGGCGCCGGCGACGAATTGCTGATGGAAGTGTCGCGCCGCCTGCGCTCGTGCGTGCGCCACTCCGATCAGGTGATGGAGAGCTCGATCGAGTCGATGGGTTCGCGTTCGCACCGCACGCTGGAGGCCGTGGGACGCCTGGGCGGCGACGAATTCGTGGCCTTGCTGCCCGAGGTGACCGACGAGACCGATGCCGAGCGCGTTGCCGACCGCATCCTCGACGTGATGCGCGAACCGATTTTCGTCGGCGGGCAAGAATGCTTCGTCACCGCCAGCGTCGGGATGGCGATGTTTCCGCGCGAC
>DASQOS010000217.1:0-2613 GCA_035644375.1 Rhizobacter sp. | reverse complement strand
GCCACCGCGCTGATGCAGACCCGCGACTTCGTCACGCCCGACGACATCAAGCAGCACGCCCTGCCGGCTTTGCGCCACCGCGTGATGCTGGCGCCCGATGCCCAGCTGGAGGGGCGCGAGGTCGGTGAACTGCTGGCCGCGGCGCTGGACAGCGTCGAGGCGCCGCGGCTCTGAGCCCACCCCACCGGACACCACGAGCATGCGTTTCATTCCCAGCCGAGCCGCCGTGTGCTGCGTGTCGGCGCTGGCCACGGGCACGGCCAGCGCGCTGCTCGCGGGGGTGTCGGCTTCCCAGACCGGCAGGCTCGCCGGCGCCGCGCTGGCCGCGGGCCTGCTCTGGGCCGGTCTGGATGTGTGGCGCAGCCTGCGTGCCTGGCGCCGGGCACCGCTGACCCTGGAGCGTCGCCTGCCGCAGGCGCTGGCATTGGGGGCGCCGCAGGTGCTGGGTCTGACGCTGGTCAACGCCGGCACGACGCGCTGGAAGCTCGCCGTGTTCGACGCACTCGATCCGAAGCTCGGCTTCGACGGCTTGCCGCAATCGGCGGTGCTGCCGGCGGGGCAAAGGCTGGAACTTCGTTACCGCGTGACCGCGCTGCAGCGCGGCCTGGTGCACATCAAGGGCGCGCAGCTGAGGCTGCGCACGCTGGGTGGCAGCTTCGAGATGCTGCAGACACTGGGGCAGCCGCAGCGTTTGCACGTGTACCCGAACTTCGCGGCGGTGGCGCGCTACGCCTGGCTGGCCGGCGACCGCCGGCTGGCGCAGATCGGCATCAAGACCTACCCGAAGCGCGGCATGGGCACCGATTTCAAGCAGTTGTCGGACTACCGCACCGGTGACCCGATCCGCCACATCGACTGGAAGGCCACGCTGCGCCACCAACGGCCCATCGTGCGCGAGTTCCAGGACGAGCGTGACCAGTGCGTGCTGTTCCTGCTGGACTGCGGCCGCCGCATGCGCGCCGACGAAGGCATCGCCAGCATCGACGGCAGCCACTTCGACCAGGCACTGAATGCGCTGATGCTGTTGAGCTACGTCGCACTCAAGGAAGGCGATGAAGTCGGGGCCATGACCTTCGGCCATGCGGCGGGGCAGCAACGCAGGTTCGCACCGCGCAAAGGCGGCGCGACGCTGAACGCCTTGATGGCCCGGCTTGGCGACATCGAACCCAGCGCGACCCATTCCGACTACCTGCTGGCCGCACAGGACGTGCTGCGTCTGCAGCACAAGCGCGCACTGATCATCGTGCTGACGAACTTCCGCGACGAAGACGCGGCCGAACTGACGCCGGCGCTGAAACTGCTGCGCCGGCGCCACCTAGTGCTGGTCGCGAGCCTGCGCGAACGCGTGTTGCGCGAGCTGGCAGAGCAGCCGCTGGTTCAACCGAGCGACGCCATCGAGGCGGCCGGCGCGCATTGGTTCGAACAGTCGCGGCGCGATGCCTTCTGCCAGGTGACCGGGCACGATGCCTTGTCGGTGGATGTCGAGCCGGCGCAACTGGCCGTCGCGCTCGTCAACCGTTACCACGCCGTCAAGCGGGCCGGACTGCTTTGAGGTCGCGGCCGTTCGCACGGGCTGGCCGGCCCCGATTGCTGCCGGCGGGCCGGGGCGATACGATGCCGCTGTCGCCCCTCGCAGCGACAGCCGATCACATCGAACACACCAGGAGGAAAACATGTCTGCCGTGAACCCCTACAGCCCGCCGCGCGCTCAGGTTTCTGACGTGGCCGAAACCATCACCGAGTATCAAGCGCTGAAGTTTTGGTCTGCTCGGGGCCGCATCGGCCGTGTTCGCTACCTGGGTTGGGTCATGGTCGCCGGGCTGATTGGCATGTTTGCGATCGGCCTCCTGAGCGCCATCCTGCTGCCCCTGCTGGGCAAGGGAGCCTTCGTCGTGATGCTCGCGGGCTATGCCGTGATCACGCTCTTCGGCGTGTTGGCGCTGATCCAGCGCAGCCACGACATGGGGTGGTCGGGCTGGACCGTGCTGCTGGCCCTGATTCCCCTTGTCGGCCTGGTCTGGCTGTTCAAGCCCGGCACCCCCGGCTCAAACCACTATGGCGCACCGCCCCCGCCCAATTCCACCGGTGTGATCGTGGCCGCCTGGCTCACCCTCGGCCTGCCCATCATCATCGGGATACTGGCGGCGATCGCGCTTCCCGCTTACCAGCAGTACACCGTGCGCGCCAAAGCGGCGCAGATGCAATACGCGCCGGCGCCGCAGCCGTCAACGAAACCCTGAGCGTCGGGTCGCGCCGTCGGCTCATCACGGGCGGCGCACCTGCACCGCGCCGCTCAGCAGCTCCAGCACCGTCAGCGAATCGTCCCAGCCGATGCAGGCGTCGGTGATGCTCTGGCCGTAGACCAGCTTGGCGGGGTCGTCCTGGCCGGCGACGAACTTTTGCGCGCCGGCCGTCAGGTGGCTTTCCACCATCACACCGAAGATGCGCCTGGAGCCGCCGCCCACCTGCTTGGCAATGTCGCCGGCCACGTCGATCTGCTTTTGATGCTGCTTGCTGCTGTTGGCATGCGAGCAGTCGACCATCAGCATCGGCCGCAGCTTGGCGGCCTCCAGGTCCTTGCACGCGGCCTCCACATGGGTCGCGTCGTAGTTG
>DASQOS010000216.1:0-4562 GCA_035644375.1 Rhizobacter sp. | reverse complement strand
AGTGTGGCAGGTGTTCAGCCACGCGCTGGGCCGGTTTGGCGCCGTGCCGACACTGATCGAATGGGACACCGACTTGCCCGCCCTGCAAGTGCTGCTGGACGAGGCCGGCACCGCGGCCGCCCTGATCCGCGAAGCCCAGGTTGAAGCGGCATGAGCGGCTCAGCCTCTGAACGCGAACAGCGGCGTCAGCACATGCTGGTACGCAGCCTGTTGTCTCGCGACGAGGCAGGCTCGCTGCACGGCTGGCTGAAAGACGGCGAAGCGCGCGCAGTGCGTGGTTGGCAAGCCTATCAAGCCAATGCGGGTGCGGTGGCCGAGTGTGCATTGGCCGCGTCGTTTCCCACGGTGCAATCGCTGGTGGGCCCCGAATCCTTTGCCGCCTTGGCGCGCGCGTTCTGGCAAGCCCAGCCGCCCCAGCGCGGCGACCTGGCCTGGTTCGGGCAGGCCTTGCCGGCGTTCATCGAAGCCAGCGAGCAGCTGGCCGATGTGCCTTACCTCGCCGACTGCGCGCGGCTCGACTGGTGTGTGGCCCAGGCCGAACAGGCCGCCGACGATGTGCCCGATGTAGGCAGCCTGCACCTGCTCGGCGAAGGCGACCCGGCCCTGCTCCGGCTGGCCTTGATGCCGGGCACGGCGCTGCTGTCCAGCCCGTACCCGATCGTCAGCGCGTGGCACGCGCATCGGCCCGCGCCGGGCGCTGCCGATCCCTTTGCACCTGTGCGCGAGGCCCTGGCCGAAGGCCGCGGAGAACACGCGCTGGTGTGGCGCCAGGGTTGGCGCATCCAGGTGCTGGCGCTTGACGCCGCTGCCGCGCGCTGGACGCAGTGCCTGCTGCAAGGCGCCACGCTGGACCTCGCGTTGACGCAGGCCGGTGACGGTTTTGCGTTCGAGCCCTGGCTGGTGCAGGCCTTGCAACGGGGCTGGTTTGCCCGAGTTCGCGGCACCCGGACCTTGGCGTCTCCCTCTGTCATTTCTTCTGCCACGAAAGAAGCATCATGACCCCGGTGATCACCCGCCTGCTGCTGCTGTGGAACCGTTTTGTCGCGCTGCTGGAGACGCTGCAGCCCGCGGCGCAACTCGCGGCGCGCCTGTACGTCGGCCAGGCCTTCTTCTTGGCGGGGCTGACCAAGATCCGCGATTGGGACACCACGCTGGCGCTGTTTGCCGACGAGTACCACGTGCCGCTGCTGCCGCCCGCCGTGGCGGCGGCGGCCGGCACCACCGGAGAACTGGTGCTGCCGATGCTGCTGGTGCTGGGTCTGGCCGGGCGCTTTGGCGCGCTGGGCTTGTCGGTGATGAACGTGGTGGCGGTCATCAGCCTGGCCGAGATTGCGCCGGCCGCTTTGCAGCAGCACATTTTCTGGGGCAGCCTGTTGATCGGCCTGGCGCTGTGGGGGCCGGGACGCTGGTCGCTTGATCGGTGGCTGGCGCCGACGCTGCAGCGTTTCGTGCCGTCGCACTGAGCTGAGGTTGCGTGACCCCGCGCTGCATGCGCGGTCCTGCAAAATGCGGGCTGTCATGTTTGCGCGGATTCAATGAAGCACCTCGTTTTGCTGGGTGGCGGCCAAAGCCACCTGCATGTGTTGACCGAACTGGCCAAGGCGCCGTTGCCGTCGACGCAACTCACGCTGGTGTCGCCGTTGGCCCTGCCGCTGCATGCGGGCATGTTGCCCAGCTGGCTGGCCGGGCACTGCGCACTCGCCGCAGGCCAGATTCCGCTCGAAGGCCTGGTGCGCAAGGCGCAGGGCGAGTTCATCGAGAGCCGGGCCGTCGGCCTGGACGCCGCGCGACGCAGCGTGACGCTGGCCGACGGGCAAAGGCTGAATTACGACGTGTTGAGCATCGACACCGGCGGCGTCATGGCGCGTGACGCCATACGCGGCGCTCGCGAACACGCTTTGTTCGTCCGGCCGATGAGTCAGTTCATCCAGTTCTGGGATGCAGTGCTCTTGCTGGCCGAAGAGCGCGCACTCAGCGTGGTGGTGGTCGGCTCCGGCATCGGGGCCGTGGAACTGGCGCTGGCGGCGCAGCACCGCTTGCCACGCACCAGGGTCGCGCTGGTGACGAATGGCGGGCCGCCGCTGCCGTGCTTTCCGCTGCCTGCGCAAGCACGCATGCGGCGCTTGCTCAAGCGCGGCCAGGTCACGCTGTTCGAGGACAGCTGCGAAGCCATCACCGCCAGCCAGGTCAGGCTGACCAAAGGCTTTGGCCTGGCCTGCGACGCGCCGCTGCTGGCTTTGGATGACAGCGCGCCGTGCTGGCTGGCCGACAGCGGTCTTGCGCTGGACGACCCAGGCTTCGTGTCCATCAACCCGTGCTGGCAGAGCCGCTCGCACCCCCAGGTGTTTGCGGTGGGTGAGGCGACCGATCGAGAGGCCACCAACGTCGGCCCCCAGCTCGCGCTGAACCTGCGCCGCTTTGCGGGCGGGGGCGGCCTGGTGGCCGCCGCGCCGCTGGCAGCGCGGCGTTTGCAGTTGATGGCCTGTGGCGATCGCTACGGCATGGCCCACTGGGGCGCGCTGTCGGCCGAGGGCCGATGGGTGTGGTGGCTGAAAGACCGTTTGCACCGCGCCGACCTCGGCCGTTGGCGCGCTTCGGCCGGCGGCCTAGAAATCGCGCGGACGGAAAGCGATCACCATCGGTGAGGGCACGCTGCCGTCGGTGTCGCGCGGCAGGATCTCGGTCTTGTCGATGGCGCGCAGCACCGCGTCGTCCCATTCCTGCGAGCCGCTGCTCTTGATCAATTTGCGGCTGATGATGGTCCCGTCGGCCGACGCGCGCACCTCGACCTCGGCGGTCGGGTTGCCTTCCACGCTGTCGGTCAGCAGGATGTTCGGTTTGATGCGGCCCTTGATGCGGCCTGCATAGCCGGCCGACGGGCCGGCCGCCTGGGTGGCCTTGCCGGTGGCAGAACTGTCGCCGCTGGCGCCCGCCTGGCCGAGCATTCGTTTCAGGTTGGCCTGGCGTTGGGCTTCGATCTGCTGGGCCTGACGGGCGTCTTCTTTCTTCTTGCGGTCTTGCTCCAGCTTTTTGCGTTCGGCTTCCAGCTTGTCTTCCTGATCGCGCTTTTGCTGGTCGAGTTTTTTCTGCTGCTTGTCTTTTTCGATGGCGATCTGCGGGTCGGGCGCAGGGCGCGGCGGTGGTGTCTCGACTTTCACGGGCGGCGGCGCTTTCACGACGGCTGGGGGCGTGGGCTCGACCGCGCGCGGGGCCGCCACCTGGGGCACCGCGGCCCACAGCTCGGCTTCCAGCCCCTCGGGTTCACTGGAACGCCAGTTCACACCGAAGGCCAACGCCACGATCAGCGCCACGTGGACCAGCAGCGCCAGCACCAGCCCGGGCCCCATGCCTTTTGTGGCACGCGGTATCAGGTCTTCGCGGTACAAGGCTGCCGTGGTCACCGACTCAGACCCCCGTGTTCTTGACCGACAGGCCGACCCGTTTGATGCCGGCCTTCTGCAGGATGTCCATCACTTTCACCACGGCTTCGTACTTGACGGCCTTGTCGGCCGAGATCACGACCGGGGCGTCGGCATCGCCGTTCTGCGCCCTGTTCACGCGGTCGGACAAGGTCTTGAGCGTGACGGCGGGTTGGTCCTTGTTGTCCACGCGCATGCGCATGACCTCGTCCTTGCCGATCACGACCTCGATCACCTTGGGCGGCTGCTGGCGGCTCTTGCCCACGCTGGGCAGGTCGACCACGCCGATGGTGATGAGCGGCGCGCTGACCATGAAGATGATCAACAGCACCAGCATCACGTCGATGAAGGGCACCATGTTGATCTCGTTGATGGTGCGGCGGCGCGAGCCGCGAAGCGAGGCGACGGCCGGCATGGTTCAGCGTCCCGCGCCGGCCGGCCCGGCCGGCGCCAGCGGCTGGGTGGCATTGCGCTGAAGGATGTTGGAAAACTCCTCGATGAAGGTTTCCATCTGCATCGCAATGCGGTCGATGTCGCGCGCGAAGCGGTTGTAGGCGATGACCGCCGGGATCGCGGCAAACAGGCCGATGGCGGTGGCCACCAGCGCCTCGGCGATGCCCGGCGCCACCGTGGCCAGGGACACCTGCTGCAGATTGGCCAGGCCGACGAAGGCGTGCATGATCCCCCACACGGTGCCGAACAGTCCGACGTAGGGCGATACCGAGCCGACCGAGGCCAGGAACGACAAGTTCCATTCGACGACGTCGAGCTCGCGCTGGTAGCTGGCGCGCATCGCCCGGCGCGCGCCGTCGAGCAGCGCGCCGCTGTCGGTGACGCGGCGTTCGCGCAGCTTCATGAACTCGCGCATGCCGGAGGCAAAAATGCGTTCGAGCGGCGCGCCGTTGCTGCGCTTGGCGGCATCGTTGAACAAATCGTTGAGGTTCTTGCCGGCCCAGAATTCGCGCTCGAAGTCGTCATTGACCGAACGCACGCGCGACAGCCCGAACAGCTTGCCGAAGATGACGCTCCAACTGGCCAGCGACACCAGCATCAGCCCCGCCATGACGAGTTGCACCACAAAGCTGGCGTGCAGCA
Source organism: Rhizobacter sp. (assembly GCA_035644375.1). Taxonomy (GTDB): domain Bacteria; phylum Pseudomonadota; class Gammaproteobacteria; order Burkholderiales; family Burkholderiaceae_C; genus Rhizobacter. Next base: position 48 of record DASQOS010000216.1, on the reverse strand, counting down.
CCAGGCCGATGATCGAGAAGTCTTGTTGGTTCATGCGATTTTCTGAAG
>DASQOS010000215.1:0-8793 GCA_035644375.1 Rhizobacter sp. | reverse complement strand
CGCGTTGTTGACCAGGTTCCAGACGATTTGTTCGACGCGCACCGCATCGGCATGAACCGTGGGGTTGCCGTCCAGGTGCAGGCGCAGCTCCAGCCCTTTGGAAGCGGCGTCTTCGGCCACGGCCGAAGCGATGCGCTCGATCATCGCGCGCAAATCGACCGGCCCCCGGCTCAGGCTGAGCTTGCCGGTGTTCAAGCGCGACAGGTCCAGCAGGTCATCGATGATCTGGACCTGCGAGGCGACCGCGCGGCGAATGGTTTCGGCGGCCCGCGTGACGGACGGCACCTGGCGCCCCTCGGGCGAGCGCAGCAGCAGCTCGGCGTTCAGCAGAATCAGGTTCAGCGGGTTCTTCAGTTCGTGCGACATCACGGCCAGGAACTCGTCCTTCATGCTGCTGGCTTGTTCCAGCTGCTCGCGCGTGGCGGTCTCTGCGTCGAGCTGGGCCTTGCGCCGGGTTTCCAGCAACTTGCTGTCCGTCATGTCGCGCGCGATCTTGGCAAAGCCTTGCACGGTGTCATCGCGCAGCTTGGTCATCACGCCGCTGCAGTAGAAGCGGCTGCCGCCCTTGCGCAGCATCCACCGATCGTCGTCGCAGTGGCCGGTTTCGAGTGCCAGCCGGAGCTCCTCTTGGGGCACGCCCTGAGCCCGGTCTTCCGGCGTGAAAAGCGCGTCCAGGCTGCGGCCCAGCATCTCGTCCGCGCTGTAGCCGAACACCCTTTCGGCCCCCGCGTTCCAGTTGTTCACCCGGCCTTCGAGGTCGATGGTCACGATCGCATAGTCGTGCATGCTCTGCGCCACCACGTGCATGTGGCGTTGGGCGGCATGCAGCCGCTCTTCGGCTTGGTGGCGCGCCGTGATGTCGATGAAGTTCAGGATCACGCCGTCGATGCGGTCTTCTGCTGTGCGGTAGGGCAGCAGGCGTGCCAGAAACCAGGTGGCGTTGCCGCTGCTGACCTCGTGTTCCACGTGCTGCAGCGACTGCAGCGTTTGCGCCAGGTCATCGGCGAGTTGCGGATAGTCGAGGCGGTGCGTGATGTCGAGCAGCGGCCGCCCGACGTCGCCATCGATCAGGTTGAAGAGCTGTGCCGCGCGTGGCGTGAAGCGCTTCACGCGCAGGTTGCGGTCCAGGAACACGATCGCCATGTCGGTCGACGAGATCAGGTTGCGCAGGTCGTCGTTGAGCTTGGCGGTCTCGTCGATGCCGGAGCGCAGCTCGCTGTTGACGGTGATCAGTTCTTCGTTCACCGACTGCAGCTCTTCGGCGCTGGTTTCGAGTTCTTCGGTGGTCGAGCGCAATTCTTCGTTGACGGCTTGAAGCTCTTCGTTGGAGGCGCGCAGGTCTTCGGTGGTGGTGGCCGATTGCTCGGTCCGATCGACCAGCTCGCTTTGGGCGCGTTGCAATTCGGTTTCGAGCGCCAGCACCAGCGGGTCGGGCCCGGGCTGGGAGTCGTTCGCGTCCGTCGCCAGAGTCGCCTCCAGCTCGTCGAACGTCACCAGCATGTGCCGCGCCGGCACATCGGCTGCATTGATGCTGACCGGCCGCACGCTGATGCGCAGGTGGCTGGTGTCACCGGGGTGTTGGCGCATGACGTGCGGCGCTTCGACGCTCTTGCCCGTTTGGCCGGCCAGTTGCAAGGCAGCGCGCAGCGCCGGCCGCAGTTCCGGCAGCACCAGCGTGAGCAAGCGCGTCGATGGCGCGCCACCCACGTGCCGCAGCAGATGCGCGGCACGTTCGTCCACGTGCACGATGTTCTGCTCGGCATCGATCAGCACGCTGGGCGCGGCAAACTGTTGTTGCAGCCGGCGGTGCAGTTCTTCCAGCGGCGGCCGGGTGACACGCATCACCATCGGCACGCCGGTGGGCACCGAGGTCATGGCCATGATCGCCCGGGGCGGGTCGGCGTGGCGCTGCCGTCCCACCGCGTGGGCGCGGTACAGGCGCTGTTTCTTGTCGATCGGGTCGAACAGACCCTCCAGGGCGTCGGCCGATTCGGCATTGCCCAGCAGCAGCAGGCCCGCAGGTTTCAGCGCGAAGTGAAATGTCTGCAGTACCTGCGTTTGCGCCGCACGGTCCAGATAGATCAGCAGGTTGCGGCAGCAGATCAGGTCGACCTTTGTGAACGGCGGATCGCGCAGCACGTTGTGCGTGGAGAAGGTGACCTTGTCGCGCACCGACCGGGCAATGCGATAACCGCTGGCCTCTTTGGTGAAGTGCTGGCGCAGGCGCGACGGCGGTACGTCGGTGACGATCGATTCGGGGTACACGCCAAGCCGCGCCGAGTTGATGGCACGCTGATCGATGTCCGAGGCGAACACCTGGATCGGCGGCGGGTTGACGCCCTGGGCAAACTGGTCGCACAGCAGCATGGTGATCGAGTAGGCCTCTTCGCCGGTCGCGCAGCCCGCCACCCAGGCGCGCACGGGTTCCTGCGGCGGCCGGCTGGCGTGCAAGCTCACCAGCTCGCGTTCCAGGGCCTCGAATACGTCGCGGTCACGAAAGAACTGCGTCACGCTGATCAGCATGTCCTGCAGCAGGGCCTGTGTTTCGGCGCTGTTGGTCTGGAGGAAGTCGAGGTATGCGGGCAAGGTGGCCAGCGTGTTGACCTGCATGCGCCGCTCGATGCGCCGCAACACGGTGGTGCGCTTGTATTGCGTGAAGTCGTGCCCGGTGCGCTCGCGCAACAGCGTCATGATCGTTTGCAAAGCGTCGCGCGCGGGCGGCAGCGAGTCGTCTGAACTGGCGCTGACCCGAAGATCCGTGGGCGGCTCGGGCAGCTCGATGCGGCGGGCGTTGTGCCACAGCTCGGTCAACTTCTGCGGGATCTCGACCACCGGCAGCACGATGTCCACCATGCCGGTGGCAATGGCGCAGCGCGGCATGCTCTCGAACTCGGCGTCTACCGGGCTCTGCGCCAAGGTCACGCCACCGAGCTCCTTAACGCGGCCCAGCCCTTGCGCGCCATCGCAGCCGCTGCCCGACAGCACCACACAAAAGGCGCGCTCGCCATGCGCCTCGGCCAGGCTGCGAAAGAACAGGTCGATGGCGACACTGCGGCCATCGACCCGCGGCGAATCGGTGAGCCGCAGGCAGCCGTCGCTCATCGACAAGCCCTTGGAAGGCGGAATCACGTAAACGTGATCGGCTTCAATGTGAGCTGCTGCCGTGACCTGCGACACCGGCATCGGCGTGGCGTTCTGCAGGATCTTGTCGAGGGTGCTCTCGTGCTTGGGCGACAGGTGCACCACCACCACGAAAGCCATGCCGGTCTTGGCGGGCATCTGCCCGAAAAGCCGCTGCAGCGCTGTCACTCCGCCGGCAGAAGCGCCAATGCCCACCACCGGAAAGGCCAGATGGCTGTGCTTCACTTCGGGTTGACCTTCCGGCTCTTTGGGCATGGATTCCAACTGACCACTCCTCGCCTATCGTTGTCGCACCAGAGCAGGGTTTTCTGGAATGAAATAGGCACAGACAGTGTGATGCGAATTGCACCACGGCTGATCTGCGCACTTTAACGGGGCCATGGTGCCTGTTGCGGCTCGGCGAGCCGGTTGGTGCCAAAAAATGTGCACCCTGGCCGGCACGCCGTTTGCCAAGGAAACCCAATTGGAAAGAAGAGCGTATGGCGGCCTATGGCAAGAAAGCAGCAGACAAAGTCGGCCGGGCCATGCATGAGCCCGCCGGGCCGCCCCAAGGGCGAATACCGGAATGCGCAGCATGAAGGTACTCCAATGAGCGCAAGACGGGAGCGCTGAAAAGCGGCACGTCGGGCCAGAAGGTCACGAGTCGGAAGCAGGCGATCGCCATCGGTTTGTCGGAAGCCAGAAAAGAAGGGGCCAAGGTGCCTGCCAGGAAACCGGCTGCCAAGAACGCCCAGGCGAAATAGGCTCGTCGCCGAGCTTGCGCACGGCGTCGAGGTGGTGACCGCACGGGCCAGGCGCCTCGACGCTGTCGAATGAATTGAGCCGACGCCCGACAGGCGCCTAGTGCTGGCGCACGTTGCCGTCGCCTTCCGATGGCGACCCTTGGCGGGCACCGGAGCCGGCCGGCGAATCGCTGCCCTGGTTGCCGTCTTCGGCGTCGGCCTCGCCGGACCTCCCGGGTTGCTTGAGGTCCTGCCTGGCGGCGCCGCTGCCGGACGCGCGCACCTCGATGCGGCGGCTGCGCTGTGCCTCGGGGTGCTTCTTCAGGTGAACGTTGAGCACGCCGTTTTCGAAGTCGGCCCGGACCTCGTCAGGGTCGGGCGTGAAGGGCAACTGCACGCTGCGCTGGAAGCGGCCGAAGCTGCGCTCGCTGATGTGCAGATTCTCCCTTTCATGGTCGCTCTCGGTCCTTTTTTCGCCGCTGAGGACGAGCGTGTCGCCTTCCAGTCGCACGTCGAGCTCGGCGCTTTTTACGCCGGGCAGTTCAGCGCTGACGCAGAGTTCCTGCTCGTTCTCGCGCACATCGAGGTGGGGCGCCGTCAACAAGCTGTTCTGCAGGCTGGCAAAGCCGGCACCACCCAAGCTGAACATGTCGTTGAACAGCCGATTGACCTCGCGGTGCAGGTCCCACAGCGGTTCGATGCTGCGCAAGCTGCGGGCGTTGAAAGGGGTAAGTGGTCGTGATGTCATGGTGACTCCTTGGGCCGAATACGGGGGGCCGCGCTCGAGTTGCCAGCCTGGCAGGCTGCACCGCGCGGGCTGCTTGCGCAGCAAGGCACATTCCCCACCCCCCACCGCCCGTGGCGGCTGGCGGACGCTGGCGCGTGCACCGAGCTGCGCGCGCGATGCACCGGCTTTCCGCAAAACTTTCCGGCGCTGGAATCGATGACCTGTCACCTGGCTCGGCACGGCTCGCATTCAGCGGGTCCGCGGCCCGCGGCCCGGAATACCGATTGCCCGTCGGTCTGTGGGTCGGTGCGCGGGCCGTGCCTGCGCTCGATCCGCTCCTCAATCGGTTTCATTTTACCAAGGAGACTTCCCATGAGCCAGGTTGCGAAATTCATGACCCGCGGCGTGCGTTCCATGTCTCCCGGCGACACGCTGCAGTGTGCGGCGCAAGCGATGGAAGAACTGGATGTCGGTGCGATCCCGGTGTGTGACGGCGAGCGCGTGGTGGGCATCGTGACCGACCGCGACATCACCGTGCGCGGCGTTGCGCCGGGCCTGCCGATCGGCAGCACGCCGATCAGCGAGGTGATGACCGAGGGCGTCGAATATTGCTTCGAGGACGAGTCCATAGAAGAAGCCAGGGAACAGATGCAGAGCGCGCAGATCCGGCGCCTGCCGGTGCTCGATCGGCAAAAGCGACTGGTCGGGATTCTTGCGCTCGGCGATGTGGCGGCCAAGGTCGACAGCGACCAGGCGGGCGAGGCGCTGGCCGACATCTCCGAACCCGCCGAGCCGGACCGTTCGGGTGACTCGGCGGCCAGCGGCGCCGCCGGTGGCGGTTCTGCGTCGGAGCACGCCAGCCGCATGGCCTGACTGAGACCGAACGCATGGTGACCCCGGATGACCCGGAGACCCATGGGATGAGCCTGTTGTTTCGAGACCGCCGTCATGCCGGGAGCGTTCTGGCGCTGAAGCTGCGGGGTTACGGGCGCCGCAGCGACGTGACGGTGCTGGGTCTGCCGCGCGGCGGCGTGCCGGTGGCGCATGAAGTGGCCAAGGCGCTGCAGGCGCCGCTCGATGTGTTCATCGTCCGCAAGCTCGGCGTGCCGGGGCACCCGGAATACGCGATGGGCGCGATTGCGAGCGGCGGTGTGCGCGTGCTGAACCAGCGCCTGGTGCAGGAGCTGGGCCTGACCGGCGCCGACGTCGAGGCGGTGGTGCAGGCGGAGTTGCGCGAACTCGAACGGCGCGAGCGGCTGTACCGGGGCGCTCGCCCCGCGCCGCAGCTGGGTGGCCGCACGACGCTGGTGGTGGACGACGGCCTGGCGACCGGCGCCACGATGCGCGCCGCGGTGCAGGCCCTGCGGACGCAGCGGCCGGCACGCGTCGTCGTGGCAGTGCCGGTGGCGGCTGGCGACGTGTGCATTTGGATGCGCAAAGAGGCCGACAAGGTGGTGTGCGTGGCGACGCCCGAGCCGTTCCATGCGGTGGGGGAGTGGTATGAGGATTTTTCGCAGACCAGCGATGAGGAGGTTTGTGGGTTGTTGGCGGAGGCGCGGGGGGAGGTGGCGCAGTAGGGACTGCGGGTCGCCATTTTGCTTTTTGTTTTCTTTCCATTTGCGATGCACCGCGTCGGGTCTCGCCCCGACGCAGCCTCACGCAGTGAACAAGAAAAACAAAAAGGAAACCGTGTGCCCCGCCGCCGGCAACCTCGGCGCACCGCGAAGATCCTGACCGACATGGGCCACAGGTTCGGGCCGCCGCACCCGGCCAACCACGTCGCGGCCATCCTGGTGGGCGCGCCCGCGCTGGGCGGCAAGCCGGTGGCCGGCATGCGCTTCTTCGGGGCCAACGATCCGCGGCGCAACTACTCAGGTTTGGCGCTGGGCTATTGAGGCGTCGCCTTAGTTTTCTACGCTCACCACATGGGCCTGGATCTTGCCGTCCACGGCGCCGCGCCCGAAGCGCTGGGCGATCGCTTCGGCGGCCCGGTCGGTGGCTTCGCCGAGCCGCGATGCGTCGCGCGCCTCGATCTCGTTGCGCAGCGGTGTTCCCTGGCAGTACGCGATGGCCGGTACACGCGGCGACGCTGCCCGGCTGCGTGCGGCCAGCGTCTCGATGTGAGCAGGCTGCGTGAAGCCGCCCTCGGCAAGATCGCGCTCGATGGCCTGGCGCTCGTGATAGCCGTGAGGCGTGCGCGCCAAGAAGCGCGGCGGGTCCTTGGGAAAAAGCGCTTCCAGCGCGCTGGTCACGGTGTCCGCGAATTCGTTTTCCGTGATGCGGTCCCAGACGTTGAAAATGAAAACGCCGCCTGGCCTGAGCACCCGGCGTGCCTCTGAAAACGCTTTTGGCTTGTCGGGGAAAAACATGACACCGAACTGGCACACCACGGCGTCAAAGCTGCCCCCCGGAAAAGGCAGCTGCTGCGCGTCGGCCTGCTGCCACTCGACCCTGCGTGTCGTGCCGGCCGCCGCCGCCTGGTCGAGCATGGCCTGGTTCAGATCCGTGGCGACGATGTCGACGCCGTCAGGCAGCACGCAGGCCAGGGCACGGGTCACCACACCCGTGCCGGCCGCAATTTCAAGCACGCGGGAAAGAGGCCTCGCACTGAGCCGCTGCGCCAGGTCGGCCGCATAGGGTTTGAAGATCAGCGGCACCAGGCAGGTGTCGTAGAGCTGCGGAATGGCGCCGGCAAACACTGGGTCGGTATCGGACACGAGACTCTCCTTGCACCGGTTGGCGAAGCGCCTCACGGATTCGGATTGTCTTCCGTCTCCTTGTTCGGCTCGTCGTCATTGACGTAGACGTCCCACTCGGCCCGCACCTGCTTGCCCTCGGCGTCGATCAGGAAGGTCATTCTTTCTCTGCCGACGAATCTTGTTTGCGGCACGTACTTGAACACACCGTCGTGTTCTTTGTGCAAGCTGCCGTGCTTGGGTTGTATTTCCGTGTCGACCCAGGTGCACCGAAAGTTGCCCACGTCGACCTTCTCCCCCGTGTGGGCGGGGTGGCCGAAGAAGCCTTGCTGCTTCAGCAGCTCGCAGGTCTGCCGTGGTATGGCCGAGGTCTGGCCTGCGCCTGGCGATTTCTTGCTCCAGTAGAAGGTGGCGGCGATGTGCACGGTCGTCAGGTCGGATGTGGCGGCGAGGCCGGCCGAGAGCTGCGTCGCGATGGCGGCGGTCAGGCCGAACCCGCGCAGGAGGGTGGCGAAAGCGGAGGGGGTCATGGATCGATTCGGTTGCCGATGTCGGCACGAGTATCGGCCAAGCCGGGGATTGCCGACCCGGTCGCAGGGGTAGGGCACCATGCCGTTTCAGCGCGGCCGCACAGCCTCTGCTACCGTCCCCGCCCATGCACACGTTCAACCTGTTGCTGTTGGCCGGCGGGCTGCTGGTGTTCATGAGCTTGATGGCCGGCGTGATCTCCACGCGTCTGGGTTTGTCGTTCCTGCTGGTCTTTCTGGTGGCCGGCATGCTGGTGGGCGTGGACGGGCCGGGTGGCATCAAGTTCGACAATCCGTTGTTGTCGGCGTGGGTCGGCAATGCGGCGCTGGCCATCATCTTGCTCGAAGGCGGCGTCAGCACCCCCTTGAAGACGTTTCGCCAGGGCCTGGTGCCGGCGGCGTTGCTGGCCAGCCCGGGTGTGGTGTTGACCGCGGCCATGGTCGGCGCGGTGGCGATGGCGGTGATGCAGGTGGACTGGCGCTACGGCCTGCTGCTGGGTGCGATCGTCGGCTCCACCGATGCCGCGGCGGTGTTCTCGCTGTTGCGGCAAAGCGGCTTGCGGCTGAACCAGCGCGTGTCGGCGGTGCTCGAGCTGGAGTCGGGCATGAACGACCCGATGGCGGTGTTCCTGGTGCTGGCGCTGATCGCGGTCATCAAGAGCAACGCCGGCTTCGCCGAGGTCATCACGCTGCTGATCCGGCAGGTGGGTTTTGGTGCGGCCTGCGGCCTGCTGGGCGGCCTGGGCGTCGCGTGGCTGCTGCGGCGCGTGACCCAGCGCGCCGAGCTGCCCGCCGCGCAGGGCGGCCTGCTGTCGCTGATCGTCGTGTCGGGGGGCGTGTCGGTGTTTGCGCTGGCCGGTCTTCTGGAAGGCTCGGGCTTTCTGGCCGTCTACCTGTTCGGCCTGTGCATTCGCGAGCGTGCCGAAGAAGCGGCGCATGCCGCGTCGACCGCGCTCGACGGTTTTGCCTGGGCCGCGCAG
>DASQOS010000214.1:0-7304 GCA_035644375.1 Rhizobacter sp. | reverse complement strand
CTGCATCCCGGCGGCCTGCTGGTGACCAACATGCACACCGGTCATGCGCATTTCGGCGTCTTCATCGAGCGACTGCGCCAAAGCTGCGACAACCACCTGCTGCGTGTGGACGACCACGACGGCAGCAACACGGTGGCGTTTGCATGCAAGGGCATGGCCTTGCCGAAGCCAGGCCCCACGGCAACCCGCAAACCCAGCGGCATGGCGGATGAGGTGTGGAAGCAGTTGAAATCGGCGTTCTCGCGCATCGCGCAGGCCGCGGAGTTGAAGGCCAGCAGCACAATTTGAATCGGCACCATGTCCATACAAGAACCGGCCGAGCCGCCATGCCGACAGCAAACTGGCCCGGTGAGTCCAAGGCCCAGGACGGGTCATATCATCCGCTCGAACACAACCAGCAAAGCAACCCATTTTTTCGGCTTTCGATGCATCAAACCAACTTAGCCGATTTCCAGGTGCCCGACGCCTGGATCGCCCGCGACAAGCTCGACGAGCGCGACGGCAAGGTCGGCATCGTTGGCTACGAGATCAACTTCAACCGCTACTTTTATGTGTACCAGCCGCCGCGCCCGTTGGAAGAACTCGACGCCGAGCTGAAAGGCGTGGAGGCCGAGATTGCGGCGCTGTTGAGCGAAGTCACACGATGACTGGGAGACGCCATGCGGCAACTGACTCTGTTTGATGTGTTGACGCCCACCAGCGAAGGCAACGACGTCGAGTTCAAGGCCGCTCGCGGCGGCCTGCCCGGTGCTTTCTGGGAAACCTATTCCGCCATGGCCAACACCCAAGGGGGACGCGTCATCCTTGGCGTGGCGGAAAAGCAAGGCGTGCTGTCATGGGACGGCGTTCCCGATGCGGCCGCGCTGCGAACGGTACTCTGGAACCAGCTCAACGACCGCAACAAGATCAGCGCCAATATGTCGGCCCCAACCCGATGGCCGGCACCTACCGCCGTGCCGAAGAAGGCGACTACCGATGCAGTGAAGACGAAGTGCGTCGCATGCTGGCCGACCAGTCTTCCACGCCCGCTGATGCAACCATCCTCGAACATTTCGGCATCGCCGATTTCGACACCGACACCCTCAAGCAGTACCGCAATCGCTTCGCCTCCCGCGACCCAGACCACCCGTGGCTGTCTGAAGACGACGAAGGCCTGCTGTACAAGCTCGGCGCGTTGCGGCGGGATCGCGCCAGCTCGCTACAAGGCGCCACCGTGGCGGGGCTGGTGATGTTCGCCACTTTCGATGCCCTGCGCGAAGGCCTGCCCACGTTCCACATCGATTACCGGGAAAAGCTCGCCACAGACCCCCAGGTGCGCTGGACGGACCGCCTTGCGCCCGATGGCTCCTGGCAGAGCAATGCGTTCCAGTTCTATCAACGCGTGATACAGCGACTGGGGGCCGACTTGAAGCTCCCTTTTCAACTCAACCGCGATATGTACCGGCGTGACGACACCATCGTCCATGAAGCCCTTCGTGAAGCCGTGGTCAACGCGCTGATTCATGCTGATCACCACGGCCAAGGTGGCGTGGTGATCGAGCGTTATGCGGACTGTATTGAGTTGTCCAACCCTGGCTCCTTGCTGCTGTCCCGCGAGCAACTGCTGCGTGGAGGTGTTAGCGAGTGCCGTAACAAATCGCTGCAGTTGATGTTTCAGATGATCGGTGGTGGCGAAAAGGCCGGTTCCGGCATGGACAAGATTCGCAGCGGCTGGCGCAGCCAGCACTGGCGCTCACCCAAGATCGAAGAAAGCGTGCGGCCCGACCGCGTAAAGCTCGTGTTGCCCATGGTCAGTCTGATCCCGGATGAAGTGGATCAAGCACTGAACCAGCGCTTCGGCAAGCGCTACACCCATCTCAGCTCGCTGGGCGTGCAGGCCGTGGTCACCGCGCAGATCGAAGGCGCGGTCACCAACGGTCGCTTGCAAGAAGTCACTGGCGAGCATCCCGCCGACATCACAACCGCCCTGCAAGGCCTGGTGCGCAGTGGTCTGCTTCGCCAGCAGAACCAGCGGCGCTGGACGAGTTATTCGGTGCCCGAGGACTCCCCTCAATCCGACCTCAGCTCCCCTCAATACGCAGTTGACTCCCCTCAATCCGACCTCAGCTCCCCTCAATACGCAGGCGACTCCCCTCAATCCGGCCCCGGAGCACCGGAAGCTTCGGCTGTCGATGCCGACTTGTGGCGAATGGCCGCTCCTGCACGCGAGCAACCGCGCATGCGCATCCAGACCTTGAAAACCCTGATCGAGAACTTGTGCCAGGACCGCTGGCTCACCAGTCGCGAACTGGGCCAACTGCTGGGGCGCGAGCCCGACAACCTGCAGACCCGGGTGCTGACGGCCATGGTCCGTGAACAGCGGCTGGCCATGCGCCACCCCGATGTTCCCAATCGGCCGGATCAGGCCTATCAAACGGTGGAGACTGGGCAATGAGCCAGTCCAAGCCGACAGCCAGCCCGCGTGGAAAGCAGTGGGGCTTATCCAGTAAGCACCCAGCCTTAACCAGTAACCCTGGCGAGCAAACCAGTAACCCCGCCACCGGCCTGAACGATTGGCGCGCGGAACCCGTAACCCAAGTAGATTGGCCATTTCAGACCACAAACCCCGGTCAAAAGCGCACCCCATGAAACCAAAGCTAGCCCTTTTCCTGATCTCGCTGTGCAGCCTGCCGGCACTGTGCCTGGCCCAACCGCTTTATAAATGCGGCAACACCTACAGCCAGACCCCGTGCGCCCCCGACGCGACAACCAAACGAATCGCGACGGGCGCCGCACCGGATCAGCCGCAGGCTTCGCACGGCAAGGATCTGTGCGCCTCGGCAGGCGTGGCGCTGATGCAGTTCCCCGATCCGGACAGCACGCAGCTCAAGTCGGTGAACAAAGCGCCGTCCGAAGTCATTCAGTACGCCGGCCAGCCTGTCGCGGCACACAGGTTCGACATGCTCATCAACACCAAGAACGGCTATGGCGCCTACACCGGCGAGCGCCTCTACCCCTGCTACCTGAGCGAAGACGAGCAGCGCGTTCTGAGGGTCGACCCGCCGCGTCGCTGACGCCGCCGGTTGTCGAGATTCGGCATCGCATCGGTCCGGCGCGCAGACAGCCGCTGCGGCTGTCATCGTTTTGCCATCGAGCGCTCCTACGCTCGGCCGGCGATTCGCCGGCATGCCGCCGTCGACACAACCCAACAGGACCCTCACCATGAAATTGCCGGTCGTTTCTTTGCTCGCATGCAGCTTGCTGGCCGCATCCATGAGCATCGCCCACGCAGACGAAGACCGCGACTCGGACCGGCCGCTCACGCTGGCGGTGTTCGGAGACTGGCCCTACAACCAGAACTTGCTGACCAACGCACCGCTGCTGACCAAGTCGGTCAACGCCGACCGCCAGGTCGACCTGGTCTTGCACGTCGGTGACATCCATTCGGGCAGCATGCCTTGCACCAGCGCCGGCATCCTGCCGCCCATTCCCACCTCCAACCCGGGCTGGAACCAGCGCATCTACTACCAGTTCCAGCAATTCAACGCACCGCTCGTCTACACCCCTGGCGACAACGAATGGACCGACTGCCACAAGAGCAAGGAATTCAGCGCAGGCGACCCGCTCAAGGAACTGGCCAGCGTGCGCAGCCTGTTCTTCGCCAAGCCCGGCCGCAGCCTGGGCGGCACCGAGAAGCGCTTGCTGAGCCAGGCCGAGCATGTCGACCCCGCCCATCCGGCCGACGCGCAGTTCGTCGAGAACCTGATCTGGGACGACGCGCACGTGGTGTTCGTGACCGTCAACCTGCCGGGGTCGAACAACGACACGCTGCCCTGGACCGGCAACTTCATCGACCAGGCCGAGCAAGCCAAGGAAGTGGCCGAGCGCACCGATGCCGACATCCGCTGGCTGCAAGCCGCCTTCGACCGGGCCGAAGCCACCCACGCCAAGGCCCTGGTGATCGGACTCCAGGCCGACATGTGGGACCCGGCCGCCGCGGCGCCGGGCGGTGACGGGCTCTTTGCCTACACCGGTTTCGTTCGCAAGCTGGCGGACCTGAGCCTGCGCTTTCGCAAGCCGGTTCTTCTGTTGAATGGCGACTCGCATGTCTACGGCGCCGACCGACCGCTGGCCGATCCCGGCAGCGCCAGCGGCAAGATCCACGGGACCTTTGCAGTGCCGAACCTGACGCGCATCACCGTGCAAGGCTCGACCAACGCGCCCGCAGAGTGGCTGCGCCTGACCATCGATCCGCGCAGCCCGAACGTCTTCAGCTGGCAGAACATCGCCTACTGCACGAACCCTCTGGGCAGCTGCCAGTAGGCGAAGGCGGACGGCGGTCTGCGCGCGCGGCTCCGCGCGCGTGGAGCCGCCCACCGTCGCGATCGTCTTCCCGTGCAGCGCTGCGTGTCCCGGCGTGCTTTCATTCAAAGCGACTGCGGCGGACTTTGAGCGGCTGACCCGCCTCGCCCCACACCGAATGCCATGCGCCGCACGCTCGGCGAGTGACCTGGAGACGCTTGGGGCGGCACGCGCCACTTCACAAAAATGTCATGCCCCGCGCCGTACGCTGAGCACATCGCCACCCGTCGGGAGATGCATCGTGAGCCTTCACGCAGCAGCGTCGTCGCGTCGCTTGGCGCCAGCCCTTCACGCACCCCACCGCGCCGGTTTTGACCGGCGCCAGGAGACTCCCACATGAATGGTCTTGACCGCCGCGCCATCCTCAAACTCATCGGCGCCGGAGGCCTGAGCGGCGTGCTGCCGCCCAGCATCGAGCGTGCTCTGGCGGTGCCGCCGCAGCATCGCACCGGCACGATCGAAGACGTCGAGCACATCGTCATCCTGATGCAGGAGAACCGGTCCTTCGACCACCTCTTCGGCACGCTGCGCGGCGTGCGCGGCTTTGCCGATCCGCGTGCGGTGAAGCTGCCTTCGGGCAGGCCGGTGTGGAACCAGCCCACCGGCACCGGAGAACTGCTGCCGTTTCGTCCGCCGGTGGCCAACGTGGGGCTGACCTTCCTGCCCGACCCACCGCACGGCTGGACCGACACGCACGCCGCCTGGAACGGCGGACGGCACGACGGCTGGGTGCCCAACAAGGGCGCGGTGACGATGACGTATCACACACGCCAGGACATCCCGTACCACTATGCGTTGGCCGACGCCTTCACGGTGTGCGACGCCTACCACTGCTCGATTCTCGGCCCGACGGACCCGAACCGTTATCACCTGTGGACCGGCTGGGTGGGCAACGACGGCACGCAAGGCGGGCCGGTCATCACCAACGCCGAGGCCGGCTACGACTGGACGACGTTTCCGGAACGGCTGGTCCAGGCCGGCATCGGCTGGAAGGTCTATCAGGACGTCGGCGTCGGGCTGACCGCCGCGGGATTCTGGGGCTGGACCGGCGACGATCCGTACATCGGCAACTACGGCGACAACGCCTTGCTGTATTTCCACCAGTACCAGAACGCGCCGGACGACTCGCCGCTGGCCAGTTCGGCGCGCACCGGCACCGAGATCAAGGCACTGAACCGGGACCCGTCGCGCCTGTTCGACATCTTTCGCAACGATGTGCGCAGCGGCAAGCTGCCGGCGATCTCGTGGATCGTCGCGCCCGAGGCCTACAGCGAGCACCCGAATCACCCGACCGACTACGGCGCCTGGTACACCTCGCAAGTCATCGACATCCTGGCGTCGCACCCGGAGGTGTTCAGCAAGACCGTGCTCTTCGTCAACTACGACGAAGAGGGCGGCTTCTTCGACCACCGGATTCCGCCGACGCCGCCGTTCGGCGGCGCAGGTGCGTCGACGGTGGACACCGTCAACGAGATCTATCCGGCAGGCGACCCCCAACACCCCAGCGGGCCCTATGGATTGGGCATGCGCGTGCCGATGATCGTGGTGTCGCCGTGGAGCAAGGGCGGCTGGGTCAACTCGCAGGTGTTCGACCACACCTCGCTGATCCGCTTCATCGAGACACGCTACGCGAACCAATTTCCCGGGCTGGTCGAAACCAACATCACGCCGTGGCGACGCGCCGTGACCGGCGACCTGAGCTCCACACTCGACTTCACCGAGCCCGAGAGGGAAAAAGTGCGCCTGCCGGGCACGGCGGCATTCATGCCGCCCGACCTGCTGCGCCACGACGACTACAGCGTCGTGCCGCCGGCGTCGCAGCAGTTGCCGGAGCAAGAGCCCGGCGTGCGACCGGCTCGTGCGCTGCCCTATGTGCTGCACGTCGACGGCCGCGCCGACCCTGCCAGCGGCTCGTTCCACATCAACTTCGGCAACACCGGCACCGCAGCAGCGGTGTTCCACGTGCGTTCCGGCAACCTGGCCGATGCGCCGCGCAACTACACCGTGGAGCCGCAGCGGCTGCTGTCGGGCACCTGGAAGGCGTCCGGCACCTCGGCCTACGACCTGTCGGTGCACGCTCCGAATGGCTTTCTGCGCTGGTTCAAGGGCAGCGTCTCGGAGGGCGGCAGCAGGCTCCTGCTGCGCGCCAGTTATGACGAAGGACGCATCGGCATCACCCTGTCGATCACCAATGCGGGCAAGCGGCCGGCCGATGTGCGCGTCGACGACGCGTACCGCCACAAGAGCGTCGAGCAAAGGCTCAAGCCCGGCGAGTCGGCGTCGAAGTACTGGCCGCTCGAGCGCAGCCACGGCTGGTACGAGCTGGCCATTTCGGTCGAGGGCGATCCCGGCTTCGCAGCGCTGTTCGCCGGACATGTCGAAACCGGCCACGACAGCATCAGCGACCCGGCAATGGGCCGCATGCGTGTGGACGACTGAGCAGCGTTCGTGTCGCTGCCAGTGCGGAGTCAGTGCCGTGGCACGCCGTTGCGCCACGCCGGCCAGTTGCCGGTGATCTCTTGCACCAGCGGGTTGCCCGTCAGGTACAGGTTTTGCAGCGCGATGACGAAGCCGCCTTGGGCCGCGTAGTTGAGCAGGTTGTCGGCACTCGTCTGGCCGTTGTAGGGCCGGTCGAAATCAGAGCCGGCGCGCAGCACCGCCACGCGGTTCAGGTCGACCAGCTTCACGCTCGCACCGCGCTTGAGCGCTTCATAGGTCGCGTTGTCTTCCTGTTGCGTCGTGCAATAGACACCCTTGCCGTCGGTGAGGATCTGGGTCCACTGGGTCGCCCGCTGGCCCAGCAGCGTGCCCGAGAACCAGGTGTCGCCGGCAAGGGTGTCGCACAACAAGACGGTGGGCGGCAGGTTGGCGGGCGCGTACGAAAACTTCGAGCGTGCGGCCTGCGCTTCGGGCCCGTCGCTCAGCACCACGTGCCGCGACAGCGCGTAGGCTTTCTGCAGCAG
>DASQOS010000213.1:0-8752 GCA_035644375.1 Rhizobacter sp. | reverse complement strand
GTGTGGGACCTGGACGTGCGCAGCCAGAAGGTGCACTACTCGCCGCAATGGAAGGCCATGCTGGGCTACGAAGACACCGATGTGGCCGACAGCACCGACACCTGGCGCAGCCGGGTTCATCCCGACGACCTGCAACCCATGCTGGCCGCGCTCACCCAGCACCTGGACGGGCGCGACCTCGCCTATGAGATGGAGTTCCGGCTGCGCGCCGCGGACGGGACCTACCGCTGGGTGCTGTCGCGCGGCCGCGTGGTCGAGCGCGCCGATGACGGGCGGGCGCTGCGTGCCGTCGGCACCCTGACCGACCTGACACACCGCCACCATGCCGAATGCCAGCGCGTCGAGCAGGACGCCGCCGCCGCAGGCCACCGCGCACAAAAGGAATTTCTGGCGCGCATGAGCCATGAGCTGCGCACGCCGTTGAACGCGGTGCTGGGTTTTGCCCAGTTGCTGTCGCACCAGATCGGCAGCCCGGCGGTGAATGAACAGCGCGAATACATCGCGCACATCGAGGAGGCGGGGTGGCATTTGTTGCACATGATCGATGACGCGACCACCCAGTGGCGCATCGAACATGCGGCCTTGGAAACCCCCTCCGGGCCGGACCCGCTGGACGTCGCGCGGCACACGGACAGCCCGGCGGGCGACGAGCCCTGAGCTCCAGCTCGCGTCAAGCGAAGATCGCCGCCATGCGCAGCCACGACCAATAGGCTGCCAGCGAGCCGATGGCGTAGAGCGTGGGCGCCTTCAGGCGCAACGCCCAGGGCTGGCGCCGCACCATCCACACCAGCGCCCAGGCGACGCCGACGCTCAGCAACTGGCCGGCCTCGACACCGAGGTTGAAGGTGAGCAGCGCGATCCACAGGTGGTTTTCGGGCAGCCCGATGTCTTTCAGCGCGCCGGCAAACCCGAGGCCATGCACCAGGCCGAAGATGAAGGACACCAGCGCCGGCAGCCGCCGTGCCAGCGTCTGCCGATTGCGCAGCGCCTCGGACGCGACCAGCACGATGGACAGCGCGATGCAGGCCTCCACCGGCGCCGAACGCAGCGTCAGCCAGCCCAGCGCGGCGCTGGCCAATGTCAGGCTGTGCGCGGCGGTGAAGGCGGTGATGGTCCACACCAGCTTGCGCCGGAAGCCGACGAGAAACAGCAGCCCGATCACGAACAGCAGGTGGTCGACGCCGCCGAGGATGTGCTCGATGCCCAGCAGCGTGTAGGCCGACACGATCTCGCCGGCACCGCGCTTGTCGTCGGCCGATCCGTACAGCTGCACCGTGGGCTGGCCCGCCGTGAGGGTGTAGACGCGGGACTGGCCGTCGAGCCAGAACACCTTCACGAGCGCGGCCGAATAGCGCTGGCCGACACCCTCCATCGCGAGCGTGCCTTGCATGCCGGCCTCGCCGCAACGCAATACATGCACCTCGGCACGACAGCCCTCGGGCCACAGCGGCGTCAGCTCCTGACCGGCCTGGCGGTCGTTGCTGGCGGTCCACTGCCAGAGGAATTCGCCGCGCGAGGTTTCGCGCAGTTCCATCTCGGCCATGCTCATTTCGTGCGCCAGCGCCGCACCGGCGGCGAGCAGCGCCAGGGCCGCCAGCAGCCATCTGCGCAGCACGCGCTTCATTGCCTGGCGGTCTCGAATTTCACGCGGTACTTCTTGGCGAGTGCCCGCACGGCCGCGCTGCGCTGCTCGGCCAAGGTGGCGTCGGTCCAGTCTTGCAGCACCACGCCGCGCAGGGTCTCATAGACGCCCGGCCGGGCCGGCGTGAGCGATTCCAGGCGCATCGCCCGCCAGCCGTCGCGGGTGGGCTGGGCGCGCCATTCGCCCAGCGGTGCCTGCTCGAGCGCCTTGGCGAACTCGGGGCCGTAGCTCTCGACCAGGTTGGCCTGCGGCCGGCCCTTGAACAGCCGCAGCCCGGCCTTGGCGTCGCCCGGCGTGCCGGCGTTCAATGCCTCGACAAAGGTGCGCACCGCGGCTTCCGAGTTGTCTGCGGCGAGCACGGCTTCCTGAAAGTCGAAGCGCGCCGGGTCGTCGTACTTGGCACGGTGGCTGTCGAACCAGCTGCGCAGCAGCTTGTCGTCGAACGGCGGCAGTTTGGTGTTCGCGTCGACGACGCTCAGCGCCTTGAAGATCACCCGTTCGCGGATGGCCGTGTCGCCGCGGTCGACCTGCAGCGCCAGCCCTTCGCGGTACAGCACTTCGTTGTCGAGCCAGACGCGGCGCAGCGCATTCATTTCTTCTGCATTGGGTTCGCGGCCGCGAGAGGCCTTGAACAACTGCCTGGTTTCGTGGTCCGCCTCGGCGCTGACCACGATCGTGCGCGGGTCGTCTGTGCGGCCGACGAGGACGTGGTCGACGCCGAACAGCAAACCGCCCAAGACGACGAAGTGCAACAGCGGCTCGCGCAGCCAGTTCGGCCAGGCAGCGCCGCGGCGAGCGGGCGCTGGGCCGTGGGCGGCGGAGGTCGGTAGCGGAGTGGACATGGTGGTTCGGCGACGTGCAAGGCCACACATCTTAGGCAGCGTGCAAGTCAGGATGAAGACAGCCCACCCTGCACAGAAGAGTCACACCGCTTCTGCCACGCACCCTGGCCGCACTGAAAAAAGGTGCCGCACGCTGCCGTGCGGCGCCTGGCGTGCGGTCGCCCGCAAGCGTCTTACTTGACGCCGGCAACAGCCGTCGATCCCGTCACCTCCACATAGATCGGGTTGCTGTAGAACCACAGGTCGGTCCAGGCAGCCAGGTCAAAGCTGACGAACTTCTGACCCGTCACCGCCGGGACGCGCGCCAGGTGATCCGGGCAGCCGTTGAACTGGGTCGTGCCGACCACGTTGCAAGGGATCGTCAACCGGGTCGGGTCGTTCGCATTGGTGAACACGTCGGCCAGCGGGTTGCCGTCGGCATCGGTTTCAGACGGCACGCTGGGAGGCATGTTGGTGCCGCGCAGACGCACATACTGGGACGCCGAGACCGCAGGAATGCGCAAGCTCATCTTCAGGAAATCGTTGCCGGCGCTGGTCCAACCGGTGCCCGGCAGGCTGTTGAAGGTCTTGATGACCGCCGCGCTGGTGTTCTTCGCTGCGACCGGCACCGTGGCCAGGTCCGGATTGGCGAGCCAGGTGTTCGGCCACTGACCCGCGTAGTCGGCCGCACCCGGCGTCTTGTAGCCGGTGACCAAACCGCGCACGACATCGATGTGGTCGAGCACCGGCATGTTCAGCGGCTGGCTGATCCCGACCTGGGCCAGCGACGGGTTGTTGAACGTGTACGGCGAGTAGTTCGCGCCCGAGGGGTCGCGCACCACGATGGCCACCACGATCTCGGCGCCCGGACGCACCACGAGCTTTTCGCCCATGGTGGCGCAACCGGCCTTGTCGATGTCGGTGTCGTTCGCCGCCGCGGTCACCGCCAGGGCTTCCACCGAGGCGCTGCTGCGGGCGGTGGGGCCGGCGTACGAGGCGCACGCGATGAAGGCCAGGCGATCGATCAACTGGCCGCTGGCGGAAAAGTTGTTGCCGGAGCGCAGGCCGTCGACGATGGTCTGCGGACGCAGCTTGGCATCGCTGCCGTTGCGCACCATCGTGTAGGTGCGCTGGTACTCGCCGGGGAAGAAGTCTTGCGTGGAGCGGCGGTCGTCAGGACCGAAGCTGCCGCGGTTGTGCCAGTCGGAACTGGCGAAGAACCAGAAGTTGCGGCCTTCCCCCAGCAGGGCGTCCCAGACGCCGCCGACTTTCGACGCATAGACGCCGGTGCCGCCCCAGGTCGTGCCGCCGACGGAGTCGACCAGGACGCCGCCGATGTTGTTGCGCTTGACCTGGTATTCGCCGCGGTTGGACGAGGCGCCGTGGCCCGGCTGGCTTTCCATGCCGAAGGCGATGTCGGGACCTGCGTTGTTGAAGTTGCGCAGGTGCTCGATGTTGAAGCCCTGGTTGCCGTCCGCGTAGAACGGGCCGGCACGCTCCAGGTGGGCCGGAACGTAGTAGCTGCCGTTCGGATGGTTTTGCGACATCCACTTGATCGCCTCGACCGTCTTCAGGTGGCCCTTGGTGCCGGTGCCGGCGCCGCCGGCCGGAATCAGTTTTTGCGCGGTCGCGTTCCAGCTCGCATCGCCCGAGTTCAGGCTGCCGGCGACGGCGCAATTCCAGTTGTTGCCGATGGCCCCGCCGACGGTGGTGTTGCCGCGGCTGGTGTCGGTGTCACCACGGTCGAAGCAGTATTCCCACTGGGCCAACGCGCTGGCGTTGCCGTCGGCAACGTAGCCTGGGGCAGTGGGCAGCACCTTGGTGTCCAGCGACAGCGGCATCTGGCCGGTGATGACCGACATGGACGCGTGTTCGTGGCCGGCGACCACCGATTCCACGCCGATGAACATCGGCTTGTTCTTGTAGGCCGCCAGGTATTCGAGCAGCGGGTACTGGAACTCTTGAATCGACTGCCAACGCCACATGTTCTGGTTCGGCGACGTGCCCGACGCGAGGCCCTTCGGGTTCACCGGAGGCGTGGTGTTCTGCCAGGTGGTGGTCGGGCCCTGGGCCGTGGTCGGGTAGGCCGGCGTGTCCAGCGTGGCATCTTCGGCCAAGGTGCAATTGCGGTTGCCGTTGCCGCCGTGACCGGCTTGCACGAACCAGTCCAGTCCCCATGGGGTGTCGATCTTGTCGGTCGCCTTCTTGACCAGCTTCTGCATCGAGATCGAACCGTCCGAGCAGGTGGTGTGGTTGTGGAAGTCGCCGGCGACATAGGTGCCCGCGGCCTTGGCGGCACGGGCAGTTTGGGGGGTGACCATCATGGCCGTGCTGCCGATGGCGGCGAGTGCCGCGAGGGCGACCTGGCTCTTGCTGAATTCAAATTTCATCAAAACTGCTCCTGTGGGTTTGACGTGCCGAGACAAGCTTTTGGGTCCGAATAAAAAACCCGTTGCAAGTCGGACGTTAATCAGTCGCCATGACCCGTGCATGACGAATCGTCATGCGCCGCATGGCCCGCTTGCATAGCCCGACATAGCCACACGGAGAAACCCACCTCCCTGTTGTCTATTGTCGTCTGTTGTCGAATTCACCATGGCCCGTTTGACTGGTCGCGGCACTTTGAATTGACACATTGCGGGCCTCCACGCGAGGTGTCATTTTTCCTTCGTGCAAGTGATCCGTTCGGGGGCTTGTGACACGGCGAGACCGAACACTAATATCGGCCGCGACTTTTCTCAGACCGGCATATTCCGGCATCTAAATTCCAATCCAGGAGCAGGCAAATGAAGAAGTTAATCCCCATCCTCGCCGCCGCAGCAAGCATGTTCGCCGTCAGCCCCGCGTTTTCGGCCGCTGTGACCATCGATTTCGAAGGGGTGACGAGTTTCGCGGCCGTCAACAATTTTTATAACGGCGGCACCGACGGCGAAGGCGCGTCGGGCGTGAACTACGGAATCAGTTTCAGCGGCTCCGCTCTGGGCCTGGTGAATGATGGACTCGGCGTCGCCGAACCGGATGGCCGGTACTTCTCCAACCAGCCGTCAGGCGTCACGGTGATGTTCGCCCCCGACGCGCCGACAGTGATGAACGTCGCGAGCGGCTTCGTCGGCCAGGTGTCGTTCTACTACTCGTCCAAGACCAACCTGCCGGGCGCAACCACGGTCACGGTCTACGACGGCGCCAATGGCACCGGCAACGTGGTGGGGTCGGGCACCTTCGGCGCCAATTCCGACGCCAACGCCGCGCTCGACACCTGGAGCCTGGCCTCGCTGAGCCTGTCGGGCACCGGCAAGTCGATCTCGTTCGGCGACAACGGCGGCTTCACCGCCTACGACAACGTCACGGTCAATGCCGTGCCGCTGCCTGCGGCCCTGCTGCTGTTCCCGTTCGGCGCCGCCGCGCTGGGTTTCGTCGGCCGCCGCAAGCAGGTGAACTGAACGCCGTCGAATGCGCTGAGCCGGCCTGGCAGATCGCCTTGCCGAGTCGGCCCCGCGCAGCCGGAGCCAGGAGCTGACAGACCATGAACCATTCGATCGATCGACGCGGCTTGCTCAACGCCGGGCTGGCGCTGGGCGCTTCGCTGGTGGTCCCCACAGCGCGGGCCTGCGAGTTCTTCACCATCAATTTCACGATCATTCACCCGTGGACGCGGGCGTCGGCCGACGAGGCCACCTCGGCCATCGTCAACATGAAGTTCGAGAACGTCCAGAACACCGATCGGCTGATCGGCGCGCACACCCCGGTGGCCGATGGCGCCGAGATGGGCGGCGAAGGCGCCGCTGGAGCGCTGGTGAATTTCGTGATTGCCGAAGGCCAGAGTTCGGCACTCAGCGAAACCGGCACTTACCTGCGCCTGGTGGGATTGAAGTTCCCGCTGCTGGTGGGACGTGCGTATCCGTTGACGCTGGTCTTCGCCAAGGCGGGCAGCGTCGACACGCTGCTGACCGTCGACTACGCGCGTTTCAGCTGATCCGATCCAAGCGATGTGCGGCAGCCGGCGTCACGGCGGCGCGCCGGCCAGCCGGCTCAAGGCCAGTGCCGCGTCGGGCCGCAGCGGCTGGGCCTGCTGCAATTCCACGAGCAGTGCGCGGGCGCCGGCGGCATCGGTGCGTGCCAGTGCAACCGCCATGCGCAGCAGCGGGTCGTAGGCCGGACGAAAATCCGGACTGATGCGCAGCACCGCCAGCAAGGGCCCCCGCACCTGCGACAACATGCGTTGCGGGTCGCCCGACGGGCGCACGTTCTTGCCGGCCTCGATGAAACGATCCCGCGCGGCCCAGTACGCCGCCAGGCGTTGTGCGCTCGCGGCGTCCGGCCCGACGTCGATCAGCTGGGCGGGTTCGAGGTCGAGTTCGCCCAACAGCAGCGACAGCCGGTCACGCGGCAGCGAGTCCGGCGCATAGGTGATGCGCGGCGCGCGGTAGGCGACGACCGTGTGATCGTCGGTATTGACCGGCGCGTCGCCGGCGAAGCGGGCCAGCGCCTGCGGGCCGGCGACGAATCCGCCGAGCAACGCGAATTCATCGGCGATGCCGAAGTCGGCCAGCTGCTGCGGCCGCATGCGCTCGCCCAGGTGCTCGCGCAGCCGAGCCAGGTCGAAGCGGCCCGCGTCGGCGCGTGCAACCAGGCCCAGCACCGGCGTTTCCAGGCTGTTGGTCGCCAGCATCGCGGCGCCCTGCGGGTACACCGCGATGAAGGCCTGCACGATGCTGCGCAGCGTGTCGAGATCGAGCTGGTGCAAGGGCAGCCATTGGCAGAACACGCCGTGCGGCGTGAGGCGGCTGCGCACGGCCTGGAAGTGCTCGACCGTGTACAGCGCGCCGGAACCGCTGCGCGCCGGATGGAAGTTGTCGGAAACGATGACGTCGTAGCGTTGCTCGGTGGTCCTGACGAAACGCCGCGCGTCGGCGGCCATCAGGTGCAGGCGCGGGTTCGGCGTGCCGTTCGACAACAGGCTCGTGAAATGCGCCGACGCGGCGATGACCTCGGGCAGCAGCTCGACGGCATCGACCTGCAGCGTCGCGTCTTCGGCGGCCGACGCCGCGGTGATGCCGGTGCCCAGGCCCAGGAACAACGCGCGCTGCGGCGCCGGGTGCAGCAACAGCGGCAGCAAGGCCTGGCGCGCATCGGCCAGCCGCGTGGCGCTGCTGCCTTCTTGCTGGCGGTTGTCGATGCGCAGCCGCGAGACACCGTCGGCGTCTTCCACCACGCTGACCGCCGCCATCGCGCCCTCGCGGTAGCTGACGACGCGGCCGCCTTCTGGCACGTCGATGAACGCCAGCGGCGGCGCCCACGCGGCCACGGCCAGGGTGGCGCCCGCGGTGACCCACCACGTCGGCGCGGACCGGGCGTGCGGCAGCGACAGCAGCAGATAGCCTGCCGCGACCAGCAGCAACGCGAACTCGGGCCCCAGCACCGGCACCAGCAGCACACCGAACAGCAGCGGCGCGGCGGCGGCGCCCAGCGTGTTGAAGCCGAGCGCACGGCCGAAGCCGTGGCGGGCGGCTTTCGCCTGCGTGCCCAGGTGGCTGAACAGCGCACCCATGACGACCGTCGGCAGGCCGAAAGCCGCGAGCGCCAGCGCGGCTTCGGCGGCCAGTGCCGAGGCCATGCTGGCGCCCAGCCCCTGCAGCACCCGCTGCTTGACCTCCTCGGCGCCCCACAGGCTCAAGCTGCCGAGCAGGCACGTCGCCGCCTGCAGGCACAGCAGCCGCTCCGCATCGCGGGTGGCTGCGAGCCAGCGCTGATAGGCCGCGGCACCCAGCGCGCTGCCGACCAGGTACACCGCCAGCAGCATCGCGAAGGTGTAGACCGTGTCTTCGGCCACCTGGCTGAGCACGCGCACCACCAGCACCTCGTAGCCGATGCCGAGCAGGCCGGTGCAGGCCAGCAAGAGCAACACGCGCTGGTTGGCGGGCGGCGCCACGGGTTGCGGGCCGGGTCCGGTGTCGGACGACGACAGTTTCAAGGCGGTGACGGCGCACAGGACATTCAGCACGGCACACAGACCGGCGGTGCGCACCAGGCCGAATTGGGGCACCAGCCAGAACGCGGCACCGAGCACGCCGACCACCGCGCCGAAGGTGTTGCAGGCATACAGCGCCGCGATGCGCGTGCCTTGCCGGCCCATCCGGGCCGTCACGCGCTCCATGGCCGGCAGCGTCGCCCCCATCGCCGCCGTGGCCGGCAGCAGCACGACAAAGGTTCCGAAGAAGGCCACCGCCCACTGCCAACCCGGGCCCGGCTGGACGCCGGTGAGGTCCAGCATCCCGTGGCTGACCGGCGC
>DASQOS010000212.1:0-2787 GCA_035644375.1 Rhizobacter sp. | reverse complement strand
GCCGAGTTGCTCAGCTTGCAAGAATTTTCTCGATCGCATTGGTAGCTGCCATGGCGGTATTACGCCGAAGTTCGCGATGCAGTGTTTCGAAACGCTGCCCGACGGCAGCGCAGCGCTCCGGATTGTCTAGCCATTCCAGGGTGGCCTGCGCCAAGGCATCAGGGGTTGCCTGGTCCTGCAAGAGTTCAGGGACGACGAAGTCGCCGAGCAGGATGTTGGGCAACCCGACCCACGGTTGATAGCGCATGCGTTCCATCATCATCCAGCTGAGCCAGTGCATATCGTAGGTGATCACCATCGGGCGCTTGAACAGTGCGGCCTCCAGGGCCGCCGTGCCGCTGGCCACCAAGGTCACGTCGCACGCAGCCAATGCTTCATGCGAACGGCCGTTCAGCAGTTCGATGCGAGCGGACGGCGCATACCGTGCGACCAATGGCAACACCATGGCCTGCAACCCGGGCGATACCGGCAGCACGAAGCGCAATTCGGGACGTCGGCGTTGCATCTCCGTCGCCGCGGCCAGCAACCGAGGAGCGATGTACTGAATTTCAGAGCGGCGGCTGCCGGGCAACAAGGCCACCACCGGCTCATCAGCGGCCAGACCCAGCGCAGAGCGGCTTTCAGCACGTGGCACCTCCAGCGGAATGGCATCGGCGAGCGGGTGCCCCACATAGGTCGCGGCAATGCCGTGGCGCTCATAAATTGCGGGCTCGAAAGGAAATACACAGAGCACGTGGTCCACCGCCTTGCGAATGGTGGCTATGCGCTTGCCGCGCCATGCCCAGATCGATGGACTCACGAAGTGAATCGCCTTGATTCCGTGGGATTTCAGGCGCGATTCAAGACCCAAATTGAAATCGGGCGCATCAACGCCGATGAAGGCATCAGGCGGCTCACGCAGCAAGCGTTCGGCCAACTGATTCCGGATGCTCGAGATCTCGCGATAGTGGCGCAGCACTTCGACGTAGCCGCGCACCGCCAGCTTGTCATGCGGCCACCACGCCTGGAACTGGCGTGCTGCCATCTGTGGCCCGCCAATGCCGAAGGTACTGAGCGCAGGCCAGCGCTGCTTCAGGCCTCCGAGCAGCAAACCCGCCAGCAGATCGCCTGAGGCTTCCCCCGCCACCATGGCAAGCCGCGGCGCTGCTGCGTCCATCGGTGTTGGCGTTCAGCGGGCGATGCCGCGAGTGGCCGCCGCCAAGAAACGGGTCATCAGCTGCACGTCGTCTTGCGCCTCGGGCACGGTCGCCGCCAAGGCGCAGATCTCTTCGATAGCCTGCGCCAGCGTATGCCCGGACCGGTAGAGGCTGCGGTGCATTTGCTTCACGGCGCCAAGTCGCTCGGCCGAGAAGCCGCGACGTCGCAGCCCTTCGATGTTGAAGCCCCGAACCGCCAGCGGGTTGCCGTCGACCATCATGTACGGAGGCACGTCTTGCGACACCGCGCTGGCAAAACCGACCATCGCATGCGCGCCGATCTTGACGAACTGATGCACCCCGGTCAGGCCGCCGATGATGGCCCAGTCGCCGACATGCACATGTCCCGCGAGCGTCGCATTGTTGGCCAGGATGATCTGGTCGCCCAATTGAACGTCGTGCGCAAGGTGCACATAGGCCATCACCCAGTTGTCCGAGCCCATGTGCGTGACGCCGCTGTCTTGCACCGTGCCGGTATTGAAGGTGCAGAACTCGCGAATGGTATTGCGGTCGCCGATGTGAAGTTCGGTCGGCTCGCCGGCGTATTTCTTGTCTTGCGGCGCCGCACCCAGCGACGCGAACTGGAAAATACGATTGTCCGTGCCGATGGTCGTGCGGCCTTCGATCACGCAATGAGCGCCGACCGTACTGCCCTCGCCGATCCGAACGTCGGGCCCGATGACGGCATAGGGGCCCACGCTCACCGACGCTGCCAGTTCCGCCTTCTGATCGATGATCGCGGTGGGATGGATCTTGGCCATGCCGTGCCCTTGCACCCTGATCAGGCGATGCGGCGCATGGTGCAGGTCAGATCGGCTTCCACGGCCAGATCCGGCCCGACGAGACCGCGGGCCTTGAATTTGCAAACACCAGCCTTCATGCGTTCCAGCGAAACCTCAAGCGTCAGCTGATCGCCAGGCTCGACCGGCCGCTTGAAACGCACGCCATCGATCCCGGCGAAATAAAACACGGTGTTGTCGTCCAGCTTTATTTCCAAGGTCTCGATGGCCAACAGCGCGGCAGCTTGCGCCAGCGCTTCGAGCATCAGGACGCCCGGCATCACCGGCCGATGCGGGAAGTGCCCGTTGAAATAAGGTTCGTTGATGCTGACGTTTTTCAAGGCCTTGATGTACTTGCCCTTCTCGAGCTCCAGCACCCGGTCCACCAAAAGAATGGGGTAGCGATGCGGCAGCTTGTTGAGAATCTGGTGGATGTCCATCATGGTCGGCTTATTTTCTTTTCCAAGGCGCGCACGCGCTCTCGCAGTGCATACAGGTTGCGCAGCGTCGCCGCGTTTTTTTCCCAGGACGCATTGTCGTCGATGGGAAAGAAGCCGCTGTAGTGACCCGGCTTGAGAATCGAGTGCGTGACCACGCTGACGGCGGAAATGTTCACGCCGTCAACCAGGGTCAGGTGGCCGAGGATGCAGGCCGCGCCTGCGATGGTGCAGTGCTTGCCGATGACGGTGCTGCCGGCCACGGCGGAACAGCCCGCCATGGCGGTATGAGCGCCGATCCGCACGTTGTGTCCAATTTGGATCTGGTTGTCGAGCTTGACGCCGTCCTCGATCACCGTGTCGTCGAGCGCGCCG
>DASQOS010000211.1:0-4499 GCA_035644375.1 Rhizobacter sp. | reverse complement strand
AACGCGCAAGTCGGCTTGAGTGGTCCCAAAAAACATGCAGCAAAAAAATCCAACCAGAAACCTTTGGTACACCGAACCGAGTACCGATTCATGTCGAAAAATCTTCATGGCCCTCACTCCCTGCCCGTGGCCTGCTGGATACGCCCGAGCGCGTCGATGCTTCGGCCGAGCTGGCGCTTCAAGGCGCCGGCGTTGTCGAGCACGTAGTCGGTGCGGTTGCCGAGGTGGTCATAGACGGCGACCTGGCGGTGCGCGGCGTCGTAGTCGTAGCCGATCCAGCTCAGGGCGGGCGGCGTGGCCTTCTTGAGCCGGCCCGCCGGCTTGTAGCTGTAGCTGGTGGTTTGCCCGGCGACGCTGGTGCTCAACAGCCGCCTGTCCAGGCCGTAGGCCTCAGCGTGGTGCCTGTGTTCGTCGGGACGCGAGCACTTGTCGCAACTGGTGCAACAAAATCCGCAGCAGGGCTGCGAGCGCGCACAGTGCCGGAGATGCGTGTACCAGGACATCCTCCCACTCCCTTGTCTGGACCTTCATGCCACTTCGATGGCTATATGCCCGTGCCGGTTGTGTCCGGCTTCTTGTGCGGATCAGTGTAGGGGAGCGCGTGCGGAAAGCGTGTGCTGAAGATGGGGGATTGACTTTGAAGCCGGTCCATGGCTGTGCTGCGGTTAGAGCCGTTCAGTACATCTCGCGCGAGAAAATCATCGGCGACTTGTAGAACCCGAAGCTGGCGCGCGCACACGGGTTGTCGTCGAACAGCGTGCTGACCGCCTGCCCCATGCAGCCGCGCCAGTCGTACTGCAGCCAGCTCGGCGCAGTGACCACCACGTCGAGATAACCGCGGTGGCCACCGGTGGGCTTGGACAGCGTGAGCGGGATGCGGCCGCTGGCGATGGCAGCGACCGTCGCGGTGGTGTCGCCGGTCACGACGGCATTGCTGGCCGAGGCCGCATAAAAGCTCAGCCCCGTGCCAGCGGTGGGTGCGCTGACGCCAGTGCAGCTGTCGGCGCTGCTCGGCACGAAGCTGCTGCCGCTCCAGTACTCGACAAACAGCGGCAAGGGCAGGTTGACGAATTCCGAACCGTGGGCGTTGGACAGGCGCAGCCGGCCGAAGCGCATTTGTGCGTCGGTGGCGGTTGCGGCGTTGCCATCGCTGAAGCCGATGCCCGCCAGCGAATACGGGTTGCCGGCGTAGACCACGCCTTCGCTGTCGGCGATGCTGGCCGCGAGCGACAGGCTGGCGTTGAACGGAGCGGTCAACGCAGTGCGGCTGAAGGCGAGGCCGCCGCCGGCGCCCGGGTTGCCGACCGAGAAGGTGAGGCTGCCGCTGCCGGCACCCAGGTCGGCGACCGTCGGCGCGGGCAGCACGCCGACCGGCGACACGCTGCCGCTGGCCGGCGTCCAGGCCTGGCCGGTGATGTTGGCGCCGCTGATCTTCCACAGGCTGCCGGTGTAGTTGGCAGTGGTCGCGCCGGCGAAGTTGCGCGCCGTCACGGTCAACACCGGGGGTGTGCCGGGACTGAACCCGAACGGCTGACCCTGGTAGGTGAAGCTGCTGCAACCCGGTGTGAAGAGCGGCGCGTTGGCGCCGACGTCGAAATGGTCGGGCACGAAGCGGCCCACCGTCACGGTGCCCGACGGGATGCTGCGCTCGACGAGCGTCGAATCGCTGGCGTCGACGGCGGCAAATGTGCTGTCGGTCAGCTGCATCGAGAAGACGCCGACCTCGTTGTACGAGGCGGTGGTCGAGGTCATGATGCCGGCGCTGCCGGTGAAGCTGCCGGCGCTGAAAACGCAGCTGGCGCATGTGGCGGGCAACACCGATGCGGTGAAGGCGCCCACCGGTGAGCCGCTGTAGTTGGTGGTGGTAGCGACCGCGCTGTTGACTGCGGTGGCGGTGATCGTGAACGGCCGGCCGGCCTTGTGCACGTTGCCGCCGCTGGCGCCGCTGTTGGCCAGCGTGCGGGCGGTGCCGGCCGTCTGCCAATCGGCATCGCTCACGACCACATTGAACGACGATGGCCGGATCGCGAAGTTGTCTGTCGAGCAGCCGATGACGAAGCCACCGGTGGTTGGCAGATAGCTCATGCGTATCCCCATGTTCTGCCACGCATTGGCCTCGGCGAAATTGCCGAAGGTCTTGCGGCCCGGAGTCGGGGGCGCCGAACTGATGTAGACCGTGTTCACATTGCCGATGCGCGGACGCGCGGCGCAGGCCGCGCCGCCCGACAAGTCGACCAGTTCGAGTAGCACGTTGTCGTTGAAACCGGTTTCGATGGCCGGGCCGGTCTTCAGTGCCACGATGTCGAGGCCGAAGGCCGTGCCTGCCACCTTGGTCTTGATGATGCCGCCGGTCGTGGTGCCGGCCGCGGTGCTGGTCTCGAAGGCGTTGAAAGCCGTCGGCGCCGTCGAGGCGGTCACCGTGCAGCTGCGGGTCGCGACGAAGTCGCTCTGCACCGCGACGGCGGAGATCTCGGAGTTGTAGATGCGCACCTCGTCGATCGCGCCGTTGGCCGAGTTGCCGCTGCCGATGCTGGAGATGAAACTGCTGCGGTTGTCGCCCATGTACAGCGTGCCGATCGCGGCGGACAGCGGTTGCACTGTGCTGGCCGCGGTGCTCTGTGCCAGCGCGCCGTTGACGTAGATCTGCAGCCGGTTGTTGGCCGCCACCGGCGTCAGTTTCCAGGTGACGGCGATGTGGGTCCAGGTGTTGGCGGCGAAGGCATAGACCGGGCTTTGCACCTGGAACACGGTGCCGGCGTTGTCGGACACATTGAAGCTCAGACGCCCCGTCGACAGCTTGGTCAGGTAGAACCAGGCGTTGTTGGCGACCGTCGCGTCGAACACCTGGCTGGCCTGGCTGCCGGCGCCGCTCCATGGCGCGACGCTGCGATACCAGAAGCTGATCGTGCCGGTGCTGCCGATCTGCGTGTCGACGTCGTAGCCGGTGTCCACCGCGTCGATGACCGAGGCCGAGGTGTTGGGCAGGATGGCGCCGCCGCGGCACAGGTAGCCGCCGGCGTTTTCCTGGGCCGCGCCGACCGGCGATCCGGCCATCGCCGGGGTCTGCGTGTTGACCACGCTGCCGGCGCCGGACCAGGTCAAATCGTCCATGCGAAAGTTGGCGATCAGGTTGGGCAGGAAGAAGCGCACCGCGGTGTTGGCGGTCGGCAGCACGGTCGAGGCCCAGACGTCGAAGTCGGTGGTGCTGAGCTCCCAGCCGATCTGCGCGCTGCCGTTGGTCGGGTGGCTGCCGGTGCCGAACTGGAACACGAACTCGTTGCTGCCTTCGACCAGGATGCCTTGCAGGTTGAAGCTGCCGGTGCGTGTGGTCTGGCCCCATTCGGGCACGTTGGTCCAGGTCACGACGAAGCGGCGGTCCGGCGCGCTGCCCACGGTGGCGTAGCTGACGTAGCAGCTGCTGGTCGGGCAGATGCCGACCGCGCCGCTGGAGGTGGCGTCCAGGTCGGGCCCGAACACACGCATCGTGCGCGGCAGGTTGGCGTCGGGGTAGGGCAGCGGGTAGGTCGGCGGCGGCCCGACGGTTTGTGTGCCGAAGCCGCAGTAGCCGTTGTTGAACTGCAGCCGGCCGTTGCTCATGACCTGCAGCTGGGTGTAGTTCACCGCCCCGTAGGTGAAGGTGAAGCCGATCGGGATCTGCGCCGTGATGTCGTCGTCGACCGGGGCACCGGCGTAAGCGGCACTGCACGAGGCGCCGCTGGTCCAGGTGACGCGGGTGTGGGCCGAGGGGTCGATCCAGCTGTAGGCGGTGGCGGCGTTGGAGTAGGTGGCCGCCTGCGCCGGCAGCAGTGCGCACACGCCCAGCAGCGCGCAAGCGCTGGCGCGACGCAGTGCGGTGCAAAGGGCCGTCACGGGGCTTGAACTCATGGAATGGGCTGCCAAAAAAGAGGCTCTTTGATGATGACCGCTGGTGCCGCCGCGCAGCCGATCAACAGCACGGGGTTTGCCCCCCTTTTCCGGGCTTCGTTCACACCCTGCCTGCCTAGCATCGTGTCCATGACCGCGAATGCCGTCCTGGCATGGCGCTGCTTATTCAACGGGTTCCCAACAGGCGTGACCGCAGAGTGATGTTCAATCGACGAGAACAACCCGGCTGGCTGGCCATCGTGCCGCGCAAAGACCGCATGGACATGAGCCATGTGGTGCGCGGCAGCGTGCGGCCCCGGCTGCAGCTGCTGCAACGCCTGCCGCGCGAAGGCAGCGAGGCCGAGATGCTGCAGCGCGCCCGCCGCTCGCTCGGCATGCAGCGCTACCGTTGCACCACGTGGATCGAGCCGAGCGCCTACCAGATGATCCAGGTCGTCTCGCCCAAGGTACCGGACGAAGAACTGCGTTCCGCGTTGCGCTGGAGCGTCAAGGACGCGCTCGACTTCCCCGCAGAGCAGGCGATGGTCGACGTGCTGCCGATTCCCACCGACGGCGCCCCCGCCGGACGCGACGCGCTCGCGCTGGTGGTGGCGGCGCGGCGCCAGGCGCTGGCC
>DASQOS010000210.1:0-5730 GCA_035644375.1 Rhizobacter sp. | reverse complement strand
GATGGCCCTTGGCCTGAAAAATCCGGTCGTGGTCGATGACGCCGAACTGGCTGATCGCACCGTCCACCGGGCACACCAGGTCGGCCGCCGCCAGCGGCCGCGCGCCCGGCTTGAGCGCACGCGTGAAGAACTCGTTGAAGGTCGCGTAATGCGCGATGTCGGGGTCGAGGGCCTCGCTCATGTCGACACCGTAGCGGCCGACGAACCAGCGGATCAAGCGGGTCGTGAACGCACCGCCGTGCGCCGAGGCCACGCTGCCGGCAAACGCGGTGAGCGCGCGTTTGGGCAAAAGGTATTGCGGCAGTACCGCCAAAAAATCTGACACGAGCTTCCCAGGCAGTCCTGCAAGGGGTCGCATTGTATCGATCGACATTCGCAGGCCCGGCCGCGCAAATGGCTCAGCAAGTAACATCGTGCCCTTTTGACGACGCCCCTTCGACGGGCTCCCAGCGCACCCCATGGCCTCACGCAATTTCTCTCGCTCGCCGCTGCTTCCCTGGCTGGCTGTCGCGCTGATCGTGATCTTGCTCGACCAGTTCAGCAAGACGCTGATCCTGGGCAACTTTCACTATGGCGAGAGCCGTTTCGTCACCTCGTTCTTCAACCTGGTTCGCGTGCACAACACCGGCGCGGCGTTTTCGTTTCTCGCCGGCGCCTCGGGCTGGCAGCGCTGGTTCTTCGTGGTGCTGGGCGCCTTGGCGGCCGGCTTCATCGTGTGGCTGCTGCGCAGCCACGGCGGCCAGCGGATGTTCAGCGCGGCCTTGTCGCTGATCCTGGGCGGGGCGCTGGGCAATGTGATCGACCGGTTGCTGCACGGTTATGTGGTCGATTTCATCCAGGTCCACTGCGCGGGACGCTATTTCCCTTCCTTCAACCTGGCCGACAGCGCGATCACGCTGGGCGCCGCACTGTTGATTCTGGACGAGCTGCTGAGGGTGCGGCGGGGCCGCTGACCGGCCCGGCCGGATCGTCGTAACATTCGGCTTCCAAAGGCATTGAGCCTTGGACTCAGATGCAGACACCCGCCACGGCCTCACCTGTTCCGGCACGCCGCGCTGCCTGGCCGGCCTTGTATGCGGCGGTGGCCGTGCTGATCCTGCTGATCATCGGGCTGGACCAGTACCTCGGCGTGCAGGTCAACAACAGCTTCGCCAAGTCGATCCAGGTGGACCGCCAGTGGGCCTCGCGGCTGGAGGCGCTGTCGGAGCTGCGCAAGATTGCGAGCGCCGCCAACGCGCCGGCCAACGACATCTTTGCATCGTCGAATGTCGATGCCGAGCGCAAGCGGCTGTTCCTCGCAACGGCGCAGTTCGAGCGCAGCCTGACCGATGCCGTCGCGCTGTACAACAGCCACCCGGTGGCCGCCGAGCGCCAGCAAATGCTGCAAGGCCTGGACCAAACGGCGCAGCACATGCGCCGCATGACGGATCTGGCAGAACAGACCCTCGCGCGCTACTCGGTGCGGCAGCTCGATGCCTCGGCCCGATTGATGGTCGAGGTCGACCGCAGCTACACGCGTTTTCAAG
Organism: Rhizobacter sp.; assembly: GCA_035644375.1. Lineage (GTDB taxonomy): Bacteria > Pseudomonadota > Gammaproteobacteria > Burkholderiales > Burkholderiaceae_C > Rhizobacter. The sequence goes on along the minus strand of DASQOS010000210.1, from coordinate 4,204 downwards.
ACTCATTGCGTGAGGTGGCCGTGATGGCCCGCACCATTCAGAGGGCCGACTTCGACGTGCTCGGTGCGAAGGTCGAACGCTACCGCTGGCTCGAATTGATCAGCATGGTGACGGTGACTTCGCTGTTCATGGGCATGCTGGCCTATGGGTTTCAAATCCGCCGCCACATGGAACATGCCGCGCTGGACAAAGCCCAGGTCACCAACGACCTGCAGGTCGCCAAAGAAGCCGCCGAGTCGGCCAACCTCGCCAAGTCGCAATTCCTGGCCAACATGAGCCACGAAATCCGCACCCCGATGAACGGGGTGCTGGGCATGACCGAGCTGCTGCTGGGCACGGCACTGAACGACCAGCAGCGCCGCTTCGCCGACAGCGCACACCGCTCCGGGCAGGCGCTGCTCGGGGTCATCAACGACATCCTCGACTTCTCGAAGATCGAGTCGGGCACTTTCGAGGTCGAATCGCTGCCTTTCAACCCCAGCGAAGTCGCCTACGACGTGGCGGAACTGCTGGCGCCGCAAGCGCACGCCAAGGGTCTGGAAGTGATCTGCAAGATGGGCATCGACCTGCCGCTGCGGGCCTTTGGCGATGCCAAGCGCCTGCGCCAGGTGCTGACGAACCTGCTGGGCAACGCGGTGAAGTTCACCGAACACGGCCACGTGATGATCTGCGTCAACCGCATGCCGGCCAACGGCGCGGCGCACAACCATGCGGCCTTGCTCGAGTTTGTCGTTTCCGACTCCGGCATCGGCATTTCGCCGGCCGACCAAGAGCGCGTCTTCGAGGCGTTCACGCAGGTCGACGCCACGCGCACGCGGCGCCACGGCGGCACCGGACTGGGGTTGGCAATTTCCAGTCAACTGGTGGCGATGATGGGCGGCAAGCTGCAGCTCGACAGCACGCCGAATCAGGGTTCGCGCTTCTGGTTTTCGTTGCCGATGCGCCTGGCCTCTGAAAACGTCGCGGCATTGACCGACCGCGAGGTGGCCGCCTTGAGCGGCCTGCAGGTCCTGGTGGTCGACGACAACCCGATCAACCTGGACATTCTTCGCCATCAACTCAACGCCTGGGGCTTGCGGGTCGAGACCGCCAGCAACGGCCTGCAGGCGCTGGACCTGTTGCAACACCGGCCGGTGGTCCACGACATCGTCTTGCTCGACATGTACATGCCGGACATGAACGGCATGGCGCTGACCGAACGCATCCGCGCCAACCCCAAACTGGACGGGCTGAAAATCATCATGCTGAGTTCCGCCGGACTGGACATGCCCAGCACGGGACTGGCGCGACTCAACATCGCACGCTGGCTGTCCAAGCCGGTTCGCAAGCAAGACCTGCGGCGCGCGCTGCTCGACCTGCTGGCCGCGGAGCCGGGCATGGTCGACGCGGCACTCGCGCCCGCGCCTTTCACGCCGCCCCCACAGATCGTCGCCACGCGCCCCGCGCACATCCTGCTGGCCGAGGACCATGCGCTGAACCAGGAAGTGGCCGAACAGATGCTGCGCGCCGCGGGCTACAGCGTGGAAGCCGTGGCCGATGGCCGAGCGGCGGTCGAGGCGGCGTGCTCAGGCCGATTCGACCTGGTGCTGATGGACTGCCTGATGCCCATGATGGACGGCTTCGAAGCCACCGCGTCCCTGCGCGAACACGAGCAGCGCAACGGGGTCGACGCGGCCCGGCGCCTGCCCATCGTGGCGCTGACCGCCAACGCGATGAAGGGCGATGTGGAGGCCTGCCTGGCGGCCGGCATGGACGACTACGTGGCCAAGCCGTTCACGCGCGAACAGCTGGTCGCCGCCATCGAGCGCAATCTGCGCGACTCGACCACGCGCAATCAGAACGTGCCGGGGTAGGCCCCAGTGAGTGGCGGATCTACACGATGCTGACCAAGGGCCAGGAGTACACCGACCAGGGCCAGGACTACTGCGAGGAGCGCTAGCCGGAATTGACTGATCGTAGCTTGGGCCATTCCCCAGTGTATCGGTGTATCGGCTACGAAAACGGGGTGAACGACGCCCAACGAGACTGTGCATTAACTGCTTTTTCAAAGCGAATGCATGCGTGGTTGCCGTGTCGGACGGTGTTGCTGGTCATGACGTGCACCTCGTCGTCGCTCCGATGACCGTTCAACGCGGCCTCGATCGCTCCGGTCGTCAGCGATATCCCCGGATGCTTGGTCATCCGGTTATTGCACAGTCTCAACGTACGTTCATGAACTCTCACTTCTTTCAGGGAGTTTCTTGAGAACCAGCAACCGCTCAGTCGTCGACAAAGGTCACTTCGCGCTTCTTCCTGATCGAGGGCAGCGTCACGATCACGACCAGCAAGGCCGATGCAATCAACAGGCCGGACGACAGCGGCCGGGTCACGAAGGTGGTCCAGTCGCCGCGCGACAACAGCAGCGCGCGGCGCAGGTTTTCTTCCATCATCGGCCCCAGGATGAAGCCGAGCAGCAGCGGCGCGCCTTCGCAACTCAGCTTGTAGAAGGCGTAGCCCACTGCCGCGAAGACCGCCGTCATGTAGACGTCGAAGGTGTTGTTGTTCAAGGTGTAGACACCAATGCAGCAGAACAGCGTGATGGCCGGAAACAGAAACCGGTAAGGCACGGTCAGCAGCTTGATCCAGATGCCGATCAGCGGCAGGTTCAGGATCACCAGCATCGCGTTGCCGACCCACATCGACGCGATCAGGCCCCAGAACAACTGCGGGTTGCTGGTCATCACCTGCGGTCCGGGCTGGATGCCCTTGATCGTCATGGCACCCACCATCAGCGCCATCACGGCGTTCGGCGGGATGCCCAAGGTGAGCATCGGAATGAACGAGGTCTGCGCACCGGCATTGTTGGCGGACTCCGGGCCCGCGACGCCCCGGATGTCGCCTTTGCCGAAGCGGCCGCTGGCGCCTGCGACCTTCTTTTCCATCGTGTAGGTCGCAAACGACGCCAGCAAGGCACCGTTGCCCGGCAGCACGCCGAGCAAGGAACCCAGCGCCGTGCCGCGCACGACCGATGGCCAGGCCTGCTTGAAATCCTGCCGCGTCGGCCACAGGCCGGTGACGTTCTTGGTGAACACCTGGCGGTGTTCGGCCGACTTGCCGAGGTTGGCGATGACCTCGCCGAAACCGAACACCCCCATCGCGATGACCACGAAGCCGATGCCGTCGGTGAGCTCGGCGATGTCGAAGCTGTAGCGCGGCACGCCGGAGATCACATCGGTGTTGATCTGCGCCAGCAACAAACCCAGGAGGATCATGGCAATGGCCTTGAGCAGCGAGCCCGACGCCAACACCACGGCGCCGATGAGGCCCAGCACCATCAGCGAAAAGTACTCCGCCGCACCGAACTTGAAGGCCAGTTCGGTGAGCGGCGGCGCAAACGCCGCGATGACGACGGTGCCGACGCAGCCGGCAAAAAAGGAGCCGAGTCCCGCGGCCGCCAACGCCGCGCCGGCACGCCCCTGGCGCGCCATCTGATAGCCATCGATGGCGGTCACGACCGACGACGCTTCACCCGGCACGTTGATCAGGATGGCAGTGGTCGATCCGCCGTACTGCGCGCCGTAATAAATGCCGGCCAGCATGATCAGCGCCGGCGTCGCGTCCAGCGTGTAGATCGACGGCAGCAGCATCGCAATGGTGGCCACCGGCCCGAGGCCGGGAAGCACGCCGATCAAGGTTCCGAGCACGCTGCCAAAAAAGGCGTAGGTCAGGTTTTGCAGCGTGAAAGCCACGCCGAATCCGAGCGTCAGGTTGTTCAGCAAGTCCATGGGTGCAGCCTCCGTCTTTATTTTTTCTTGGGCCGGATCAGGCCGGCATGAAACTGGGCCACAACGGGAGGGTGAGCTTCAGACCGAACACGAAGATTGCCCAAGAAAAACCGGTGAGCACGACCGCGCTGGCCAGCACGCCCTTCCACTTGAACTCGTCACCGGCCAAGCTGACGAGGACGATCAGGATCGGCACCGTGACGACCAGGCCCAGCCGCGGCAAGGCCAGGCCGAAGACAGCGATCGCCGCCACCACGACGAGCAGCGGCCTCCAGGCAATGTCGCCGATCGGGTCGCCGCCTTCGGCTTCGATGGTGAGCGACTTGAAGAGCACGATCAGTCCCAGGATGGACATGATCACGCTGAGGATCAGCGGGAAGTAGCCGGGGCCGGGCCGGGCCGACGAGCCCATGCTGTAGTTCGTGGCCCCAATCGCAAAT
>DASQOS010000209.1:0-2046 GCA_035644375.1 Rhizobacter sp. | reverse complement strand
CTGCGTTCGATGACGATCAACGCCTGCAGCGCCGTGATGCCGTTCGTCTTCGGCATGGCCGGCTCGGCGATGGGCGCCAGCGCGTTGTTCTGGGTGATGGGCGCGGCCCTCGGCGCGGGCAGCACTCAAGCCCGGCACTTTGGCCGCAGTTGAGTCCTTCGGCGCCGTCAGGCGTCAGAAGCGAAAGCCGGATGCCGCAGGTGACGGCGCCGCAGCAGGGGACGGTGTCGGTGCGGCGGGACGAGGGGCCGGTGCCGCTGTCTTGTGCTCCGTCAGCGGTGCGGCCTGGGGTTGCTGGTAACTGGCGGGCAGGCGCGACTCTTTCGGGTAGCCTGCCGCGTCGAGATAAGACAGCCAGTCGCTGCGTTGAAAGCCGCGCAACACTTGGGCCCCCACGGTCAACGCAGGCAAGCTGCTCGACCCGGTCAGCCGCGTCAGTGCGGCGGCGTCGTCCGAGGTGGAAATCGATTTTTCGCTGAACGGGATACCGCGTTCGCGCAACAGTTGCCGGCCCGTGTCGCAGGGCGCGCAATCGGTAGAGGTGTAGTACGTGACCGGAAAGCGCTGTACGGCCTGACGCAATTCGAACGGCAGTGCCACATCGGTGGCGGCCGATTCGCTGGAAGCCATCGGCTGCACCTTGTTGTCGGTGCTGACCGCCGGGCGGTCGGTGTAGGTGATCTTGCCGTCCGGCCCGATCACCTTGTACAAGGCTTGCGCTGGCAGTGAAGTGAACAAGGCCGCCAGCAAGGCCACAGGGGCCAAACCGAAGAACGCGGGTATGCGGTAAGTCATGATGGCGATGCTCCAACAGCAGTGAAAGTCCAGCGGGGCGAATTTACTGCATCACGCCATGCCTTGATGGCGCAAAAGTGCATCAATACGTGGTTCGCGTCCGCGGAAGGCCTTGAAACTCTCCATCGCGGGCCGGCTGCCACCGGCTTCGAGAATCTCTTTGCGGTAACGGCGGCCGGTGTCGGTGTCAAGCGCGCCGGTTTCCTCAAAGGCGCTCCAGGCGTCGGCGCTCAACACCTCGGCCCACTTGTAGCTGTAGTAGCCGGCGGCATAACCACCCGAAAAGATGTGCGAGAAGCCGTTCTGGAAGCGGTTGAATGCCGGCGGTATCAATACCGTGACCTCACGCCGCACCTCGTCGATCACCTGTTGGATGTGATCTTCTGAACCGGGCTCTGAATGCAAGCGCATGTCGAACAGCGAGAACTCGATCTGCCGCAGCGTTTGCAGTCCACTCTGGAAGTTTTTGGCCGCAAGCATCTTGTCGTACAGCGCGCGCGGCAGCGCCTCGCCGCTGTCGACATGCGCGGTGAGGTGTTTGAGAACCTCCCACTCCCAGCAGAAGTTCTCCATGAACTGGCTGGGCAGTTCCACGGCGTCCCATTCGACGCCGGCGATGCCCGAGACACCCATGTCGTTGATCTGCGTCAGCATGTGATGCAGGCCATGGCCGAATTCGTGGAACAGGGTGACGACGTCGTCATGCGTCAGCAGGGCGGGGCGTTCTTTGCCGTCCACGCTGGCGGGCGATGCGAAGTTGCACACCAGGTGCGCCACCGGCGTTTGCGTGCGTCCTTCCGGCCGCGTCCAGCGGCCGCGCACGTCGTCCATCCAGGCCCCGGGGCGTTTGCCGGAGCGTGCATAAGGGTCGAGGTAGAACTGGCCCACCAGTGTGGCGGCCTCGCCGGCGTTCTTGGCGCTGCGCTCGATGCGGAAGAAACGAACGCTGGGATGCCACACCTCGGCCGTGTCGGGACGGATGCTGACTTCGAACAAGGTTTCGATGATGCGAAACAGGCCGTCCAGCACTTTGGTCTCGGTGAAATAGGGCTTCACCTCCTGGTCGCTGAAGGCATAGCGTGCCTCCTTCAGTTTTTCGCTGGCAAAGGGCAGGTCCCAGGCCTGAAGCTCGGGCAGTCGCAATTCCTTGGCCGCAAATTCACGCACTTCGAGCAGGTCGCGTTCGGCATACGGCCGAGCGCGCGCGGCGAGGTCGCGCAAGAACTCGGTCACCTGCTGCGGCGAATCGGC
>DASQOS010000208.1:0-9778 GCA_035644375.1 Rhizobacter sp. | reverse complement strand
CAAGCTCGGCTTCATTGCGTTCCGAAGGCGGGAAAATATTCCTCGGCGCGGCGGCCGGTTGACCCGCCGGCTTCAACGATTTTCCAGGTTCACCTCGCGCGTGCCGGCATCTGGCGACCGGCGCGATTCGGCAAAGCTGCGTGCGGGCCTGTCAGTCGTTGCGGGAAACCGGTCGCAGCTGACGCCATGCTGCGAAGGATGAAAGCCGCGCACCGCATAAATCGCGTCGCAACGTTCGCGGGCCTTGTCGGCTTCGCACCGGTCGTCTACCAGGCCCAGCTTTTCGAGGCTGTCTGCAAGCGCCAGTGCTTCGGCGACGCCGTTGGCGTAAACCACCCGGTACACGCTACCGCTTCGATTGCGGATGCCGACGATGGTGGTCTTTCCCGGTGGGGCAGGGCGTATGGCGCGGGCAATCGCGATCAGGATTTCGCCGTCGTGTGCCGCAGGCTCGATGCCGTATTTGGTTTCCGTGTGCATGGCAGATCTTGAATGGAAGGAAGTCGGATTTCAAAAGGCTGGCGGCGACATCAGTCGTCCGCATGCTTGCCCTTGTTCTTCTTGTCTTTGTTGGCGCCTTTGCCATGGCCATGCTCTTCGGCGTAGCGCTGCTGTACCCAGCTCTCGCGAACGAAATACACCGGCTGTCCGCAGGCGTTGTACTGGGCGCAGTGTTGGGCCCAGTGCTTCTGATGACCCGGCGGAACGTAGAGGTACAGCGGCGGCTGGTGCGCCACCGGCGACGGGGCAATGACGACCGGCTGTGCATAGACCACCGGCGGAGGAACATTGCCGATGTCGATGCGTCCATAGACACCCGGCTGCGCGACCGACACTGAAACGCCGACGCTGGTTTGGGCGCAGGCGAGGTCGGCGCCGGCCAGGGCAAGAAGCAAGGCAACGATGTGTTTCATGGGGGGACTCCGGACCCGGGCTGTGGGCGATGCTGGGTTCAAGGAAAGGTGAAGGTGACCGGCGCAACAGCACCCGACACATCGATGGTCTGCGTCTGGACCGTGCCGTTCGACGTGGCTGCCAGGCTGAACTTGCTGGACGCGAGGAGGTCGGCGACGAACAGCAACGCAATCGGATTGGCGACGTAGCCGGCCTGGACCGGCGCGCCGATCGGCAACGCCAGCGAGAAGTCGCCGCTGGTGGCGTTCACCGGTCCCCAGGCGGCCTCGAAGCTCGGGCCGCCGGTCAGCGTTTGCAGCGCCCGCACCGTGGCGCTGGGCGGCATGACGCTGCCGGTGACGCTGCGCATCGCCGCGGTCGGCGGCGTGATCGGGATGGCCGCCGTGTTCACCTGGGTCGGGGCTGCTGCAATCACCGGCACCCCGGTCATCACCGCAGCGACATGGCCGGACGCGCTCACCACCAGATCGTAGGTGCCGGCGGGAACCGGATACAACACGAACTTGCCGGTGGCGTCCGGTGGCGTTGACTTCACGGCCACGCCGTTGAGCTGGGCTGAAATGGCCGTGGAGCCCAGCGCGATGGACGCATCGACGTAACCCTGGATCCGCAGCCCGGCGTCCGACAACACGGGGATGACGGTGATCACCGGTTTCAGGTTGTATTGCCCGCCGTTGCCACGCGGGACGATCGATTTGCAGGCATCGAAATCGAGCGCAAATCTGACCACCTTGCCAACCGGTACATCGATGTCGGCATTCAGCTTGAGGCCCGACTGTTGGGCGCTCGGTGTCGTCAACGCAGTTTCCGAGCCGCCGCTGGGCAGCACCGAGTTGGCCAGCGGATGGCCGGCGTCGTTGGCGGCCAGTACCAGGCGCAGCTGCGTGTACTTGCCGGCCGGAAGCGGTGTCTCGCCCAGGTCTTCGAGCAGGCCGTTGTTCAGGGCCAGCAAGTCGATCCGTTTCGCCGGCGCCAGCACGATCTCGGACCATCCGTCATCGGTGTCCAACGCGCTGGCGCTCTGGTGTACACGGACTTTGGCGATCGTCAGGTTGACGGCGTCGTAGCCGCAAGACGGCGCGTCGGTCGCCGAGACTTGCAAGCTGCCCATCGGGGTGGCGCCGGTGCCGCCAATGCCGCCGTCGCCGCCGCCGCAACCGAACAGCGAAAGTGCCGCGGCGAGCGCTGCCACGAGGGGGGTGGTGAACCGGATGTTCATGGTGTGTCTCCCCGGCCTGTCGCAGGTGTCAGGCGTTCTTCAAAGTAGTAGATGCCCAAGCCGACACGGGCGCGCTGTGCGTCGTTGCCAGGCTGGATGTCGGTGTCGTGGTCGGCCAGCCAGCGGTCGAATTTTTCGAGCAAGGCCTGCGATTGCGCGGCGCTCAGCTTGCGAAACGCGGGCAGCGCGTCCACCGGGATGCTGTGGTACATCACCTTGCGCTGGAAGCGCGGGTCGGTCTCGCCGTGCTGAAGGTTGTGGTCGATCGAGGTGATCAGGTCCGCCACATCGGTGCCCAGGATGCCGAGCTTGTCGATGGCGCTGCGCTGCGGCACGTAGGCGCGGGTCACGAGCTGCAGGCGGCCATCGTCACGCTGTGCCACGGCGCCCACGCGGATCAGTTCGTCCATCACGGCGCGCACCGGCATGTCGCCGCTGTGGCGCCTGACCAGGCCGGCAAAACCCAGGTCGCCATCGACCGCGAGATGACGCGGATCCCCGTTCGCATCGACGAATTCGGGATCTCGCAGCCAGCCCGTCAGAACCCGCGCTGCGCGGTTGTAGCGATCGTTGCTTTCGGCCGAGCTGTCGACCGGCTCCGCGGCCAGCTTCTGAACCTCCTTGCGGGTCATGCCCGAGAGGATCGAAACCCGTGAGATCGACGGCTTCTTGCCGGGGATGGCGAAATCGTCCATGGCCACTTCGACATAGACGCGCTTGGCAATGTCCTCGAACTCGCCGAACGAGACAGCATGGCGCAAAAGCACGCGAAACAAGGGACGCAGCACGGCCGCAAGCGCACGTTTGAGCGCAGGCTGATAGGCGGCCGGAGAGTGCATTTGGGAAATATATCCCAAATATGGGCTTCGACCAAGGAGGTCAATCCAGGCTGCCGGCGGCCCCGCGTGCACGGCCACAGGCTAAGCTGGCGAACGAGCGCCGCCGAGCCGGCACGCCTGTCGCCACACCCAAGGTCATGCAACACATCAAGCAGCTCGAAAGTTTCATCGCCGTTGCGCGAAGCAAGTCCATCCGCGAGGCGGCCGAGACCTCGCACCTGACCTCGTCGGCCTTGAACCGGCGCATCCTCGACCTGGAGCGCGAGGTCGGCTCGCCGCTGTTCGAGCGCCATGCGCGCGGCATCAACCTGACCTCGGCCGGCGAGATCTACCTGGCCTATGCCAAACGCGCCGTGCGCGACGCCGAAACCGCCGGCTCGCAGATCGACGACCTCAAGGGCCTGCGCCGCGGCCACATCAAGCTGTCGGTGATTGCCGTGCTGGCCAACGACAAGCTGATGGAGACCATCGCCGTGTTCCAGCAGCGCTTTCCCCAGGTGGCCTTCTCGGTCACGGTGGCCGGCTCGGACGAGGTGGTCGCCTCGGTCGTGTCGCACCAGGCAGACCTGGGCATGGCGTTCAACCTGTCTTTGGAGAAAGACTTTTACGAGATCGCCGAACGCCGCTACGTGATGTGCGCGGTGCTGCGGCGCGACCACCCGCAGGCGCGGCGCAGAACCATCTCGTTGAACGACTGCGTCAACTTTCCCGTCGCGCTGCCCGATCGCAGCTGGGGCGGCCGCAGGCTGCTCGACGAGTACCTGAGCCGCAGCGGCTTTCGCCTCGCGCCGCAGCTGGTGTCGAACTCCTACGAGGTGCTGCTCGCCTTCGTGCGGCGAACCCATGGCGTGTGCTTTCAAATCCGCCCCGAGAAGAAAGGCGGCAAGGAGGCTGACGATCTGGTCGCCATTCCGGTGACCGAGATGGTGCCGTTCGCGCGACACCTGGTGCTGGGCTGCCTGCGCGGGCGGGTGCTGCCGGTCGCCGCCGCGCTGTTCAGCGAAGCGGCCAGACGCAGCCTCTTCGGCTGAGCGCAGCCGGCGACACCAGCGCTGCGTTTCTTGCAGCGCCGTGGAAGAAACATAGCGCTGGTGCCAAGCGATGCGCTTGCCTAGCATCGGCCCATGCACCCCATCCGCCAAGCGCTGGTCCACCGCCTGCCCGCCGCCTCGCCCGAGGACGTCAGCAGCCTGGTCGAGGCGGTCCGGAGCGGCCGGATCGACCCCCAGGCCATCGTCGCGATCCTCGGCAAGACCGAGGGCAACGGCTGCGTCAACGACTTCACACGCGGGCTTGCCACACGCGTGCTGAAGCAGACGGTGGCCGAGCTGAGCGGCCGTTCGTTGGAGCAGGTCGCGAACTCCGTGGCCTTCGTGATGTCGGGCGGTACCGAGGGCGGTCTGTCGCCGCACTGGCTGGTGTTCGAAAGCCGAACGCTCGGCGCCCACACCCAGCCGCCGGCCCGGCCCTCGCTGGCGATCGGCGTCGCGATGACGCCGGCCTTACTGCCGGAGGAGATCGGCCGCATGCCGCAGATCCGCTGCACCGCAGAGGCGGTGCGCCAGGCCATGTCCGACGCCGGCATCAGCGCCGCCGAGGACGTGCACTACGTGCAGGTCAAGTGCCCGTTGCTGACGCGCCAGCGCATCGAGCAGGCCGCCGTTCGCGGCCAAGACGTGGCGACGCAAGACACCTACCTGTCGATGGGTTATTCGCGCGGTGCCTCGGCGCTCGGCGTGGCGCTGGCGCTGGGCGAAATCGACGCCAGCGCCGTCGGCGACGCGCAGGTCTGCCAGGACGCCAGCCTGTACTCGGGACGCGCCAGCACCTCGGCCGGCATCGAGCTGATGCAAAACCAGATCATGGTGCTGGGCAACAGCGCCGCATGGCGCGGCCCCTTCGTCGTGGGCCACGGCGTGATGCGCGACGCGCTCGACGTCGATGCCGTCGAGCAGGCGTTGGCTGCGGTGAAGCTGTGCGCCGACGGCGAACTGCGGCGCCAGGGCAACGGCGTGATCGCCGCCGTGCTGGCGAAGGCAGAACCGTCACGCAACGGACTGATCCGCGGCCGCCGCCACGTGATGCTGGACGACAGCGACATCCACGCCTCGCGCCACGCGCGCGCGCTGGTGGGCGGCGTGCTGGCCGGCATCTTCGGCGACACCCAGCTGTTCGTGTCCGGAGGGGCCGAGCACCAGGGGCCCGATGGCGGCGGTCCGATCGCCGTGATCGCGCGGCAGCCTGCATGAGACACCCTGTGTCAACCCCCCGCTGTTTGAAGCAGCGTTTGAGCGCGCCGGGCCGCCCCAAGGGCGAATACCGGAATGCGCTGCATGAAGGTACTCCAGTGAGCCTGCCGGCCGCCGCGTCAATCTGTTGTAGGTTAGAACCCGCTCCTCGGGCTCAGCGCGCACGCATGCCGGCAGCCAGCGCGGCGGCGTTGTGCGCGAAAAGTTTGAGGTAGGTGTCGGCCTCGGTGCCAGGCAGTGAGAGCGCGTCCGAATACAAGCGGCCGCCGAGGACGGCACCGCCTTCGCGGGCGATGCGTTCGACCAGCCGCGGGTCGGTGATGTTCTCGACGAAGACGGCGTGCACGCCTTGGCGCCGGATCTGTTCGATCAGGTGCGCGACGGCCGCGGCCGAAGCCTCGCTGTCGGTGCTCATTCCTTGCGGCGCCAGGAACTCGATGCCGTACGCCGCGCCGAAATAACCGAAGGCGTCGTGCGAGGTGATGACGCGGCGCTGCGGTTTTGGAATTGCGTCAAACGCCTTGCGCACCTGCGCGTCGAGCGCCGTCAGTTGCTCGGTGTACTGCGCCGCGCGCTGCTCGAACGCGCCGGCCTGCGCCGGCCTGGCCTGCGCCAGCGCGTCGCGCAGATTGAGCACATAGCGGCGGGCCAACGACAGGTCTTGCCAGGCGTGCGGGTCGGGCGCGGCGCCGAGCGTGCGCGCAGCGACGCCGGCACTGGCGACGACCACCGGTCCGCGGTAGCCCGACGCGCGCACCAGCCGGTCCAGCCAGCCTTCGAAGCCCAGGCCATTCACGACCACGATCTCGGCATCGGCCAGATGTTTCGCATCTGCGGGGCTGGGCTCGAAGACGTGGGCGTCGGCGTTCGGACCGACGAGCGTGACGATCTCGACGGCGTCGCCACCGATGTTGCGCAACAGATCGGCCAGGATCGAGAAGCTGGCGACGACGCGCAGCGGGCGCGCCGTCTGTGACAGCGTCCGCGTGGGCAGCGCGGCCAGCGCGAGCATCGACCGGCGCTTTGCAAGGTCCATGTCAGTACCGCCCGGCCGCCCGAAGGGACTGACGCGCCCCCTTGGGGGGCAGCGAACGAAGTGAGCGTGGGGGCTGTTTCATCCAGTACCGCCCGGCCGCCCGAAGGGACTGACGCGCCCCCTTGGGGGGCAGCGAACGAAGTGAGCGCGGGGGCTGTTTCATCCTAGGCACTGCGGTGCCGGGGGTGCCGCAGGGACTGCCAGATCAGCCCTTCGCGCGTCCCGACGGCCAGCGACAGCATGTACATCAGGCCCGCCACCAGCACGATCGCCGGGCCGGACGGCCATTGCGCATGGAACGACAACAGCAGACCGACAAAACCCGAGACCAGGGCGATCAGCGAGGCGGCGAGTGCCAGGCTCCAGACCTCGTCGGCCCAGAACCGCGCAGCAGTGGCCGGCAGCATCATCAGGCCGACGGCCATCAGCGTGCCCAGCGCTTGGAACCCGGCCACCAAGTTGGCGACCACCAGCACCAGGAACAGCGCGTGGACCAGCGGCCCGCGTCCGCCGGCGTTGCGCAGGAAGGCCGGGTCCAGGCATTCGACCACCAGCGGCCGGTAAACGACAGCGAGCGCAAACAGCGTGAGGCTGGCCACGCCGGCCATCAGGAACAGTGCCGCGTCATCAACGGCGAGGACGGTGCCGAACAGCACGTGCATCAGGTCCACGCTGTTGCCGTGTGTGGAGACCAGCAGCACGCCGAGCGCCAGCGCGATGAGGTAGAAGGCGGCGAAGCTGGCGTCCTCGCGCTGCGCCGTGGCACGGGTGACGAAGCCGGCCGCGAGCGCCACGCCGAGCGCGGCCGCGAAGCCGCCCAGGCTCATCGCCGCCAGCGAGAAACCGGCACTGAGGAAGCCGAGTGCGGCGCCCGGCAGCAGGGCGTGCGCCATCGCGTCGCCCACCAGGCTCATGCGCCGCAACACCAGCAGCACGCCCACCGGCGCGCTGCCCAGGCTGATGGCCAAGGTCGCGACCAGGGCGCGGCGCATGAAGCCATAGTCGGCAAACGGCTGAACCAGCAGTTCGTTCAGCGTCATGCGCTTTTCCTGCACAGCGGCGCGTCGTCGTCCCACGACTCGGCCATCTGGCGCGCGCGAAACAGGTTCTCGGCGTGCAGCACCTCGGCGGTCGGCCCCCAGGCCACGCAACTGCGCGCCAGCAGCAAGCTGCGGTCGAAATGCGCACGCACTTGTTCAAGGTCGTGCAGCACCGCAATCACGGTGCGCGCCTCGGCATGCCAGCGGGCGATGATCGCGAGCAGGTCGTTGGTGGTGCGTGAGTCGATGGCGTTGAAGGGCTCGTCGAGCAGGATCACCGGCGAATCCTGCAGCAGCACGCGCGCGAACAACACGCGCTGAAACTGGCCGGCCGACAGCTCGCCGATGCTGCGGCGCTCGAAGCCGCCGAGTCCCACGGCGTGCAGCGCGTGTTGCACCTGGTCGCGCTGCGCAGCGTTGAGCGACCCGAAGTTGCCCGCGGCGGCCCAGTGGCCGAGTGCGACGAGATCGAACACCTTGATCGGAAAGCTGCGGTCGATGGTCGCCTGTTGCGGCAGCCAGGCGATGCGGCCGCGCAGACCGGCGTCGAGGCAGATCTCGCCTTGGGCGGGCCGCAGATTGCCCATGATGGCAGCCAGCAGCGTGGTCTTTCCGGCGCCGTTGGGCCCGACCACGGCGGTCAGCGAGCCGGGCGCGAACTCGCCCGTCAGGTGGTGCACCGCGGGGTGCCCGCGGTACGCCACCGTGAGGTTGTGCAAGGCAATTCGGGTGGAGCAGGTCACGGTCATTGCGGCGGATCAGTTCAAGGCCCAGGCCACGCTCAACCAGAGCAGGGCGACCAGCGCAAGTGCACCGGCCAGCCGGGTCCAGGCGCCGCTGGTCAGCAGGCTTTTCATGGCGTGGCTGCCGATGCGCGAGCCGCGGCAAGCGGGGTCGTGCCGGCACCCGGGAAGCCGGACAACACAGTGACAGTGAGCAGACCGCGGAGCATGCGAAAAAGTTCTTGTTGCTAATGATAATTCAGTCGCAGTAAAGCATAACATGCGAAACTCTTTTTGACACCCGAATCGAATGGCCCCGAGATCACCGCCCGTCACCATGGAACGCTCCACCCGCCAACGCGCCGCCATCCGCACCGTCATTGATGCGGCGGGGCGTCCGCTCTCACCGCTGGAAGTGCTGGACGCGGCGCAGGCTGAAGTGCCCGCCATGGGCATCGCGACGGTGTACCGCAACGTGAAGCTGCTGGTGGATGCCGGCGAAGTCACCACCGTCACGCTGCCGGGCGAGAGCCCGCGTTACGAGACGGTGCAGCATGCGCACCACCACCACTTTCAGTGCCTGGCCTGCAAGCGGGTGTTCGACGTGCACGACTGTCCGAAGGGCCTTGCCAAGCTGGCGCCCAAGGGCTTCAGCGTCGAGCGCCACGAGCTGACGCTGTATGGTCGCTGCGCCAGGTGCGCCGCGTCCAAGCGCTAGCGTCTTTCGGCGAACGTACCGGGTCAGATCGCAGCGCCAGAGACATTCCTGGGGTGGTCCCTGACCAAGCGGTCGACGCATTCGCCCAGCTCCCGCGGACTGCACGGCTTGCGCAAGAAAATGTCGTACTGATCGAAGCCATCACGCACGACCCTCTCGTCGAGGCTGGTGTGCATGGCGATCATGGATGAGCAGGTGTTGGGGTCCTTGCGCAAGGCGCGTCCCACCGCCAAGCCGTCGAGGCCTGGCATGTCGACATCCAGGATGACGGCGTCAAAACTTTCCAGGCTCGCCGCTTCAAGTGCCGCCAGGCCGCTGTCGGCATCTTTGACGCTGTAGCCGAACGATTCGAGCGATGCCCGCACCAGCAAACGCATCTCGGCAGAGTCGTCCACCGTCAAGATACGTCCCCGAGATGGTTGCTCAGTTCTGGCTTGCATGCGCAGCAGCTTAGCGACGAGAACCGAGTTTGAACAGCCTTGCTCGCGCCGAAATCCAGGCAAGTCAAGGGCTTGCCAAAAAAGATGGCACGGCCTCCCCGATGACACGATGTGTTGGGCAGTTTCCGAGGTTTACTCTCAGGTTATGCACAGCGTTATCAACGGCTATAACCCCAGAAAAAATGTTTTGTAAACCGCCAGCGTTGGAGGCCGGAAGCGTGCCATCGCGGCCTTGCATGAATTCCTACAAGCCAGCCTGAGGCATTGACCACGCTTTAGCGAAGGCTTCTGCCCAGGGCCTACTGTCACGATCGGTCACGCAGCACGGGAATGCTCCATGGAGTTCAAGGACTACTACGCCGCCCTCGGCGTGGAACGCAGCGCCACCCAGGACGAAATCAAGCGCGCCTACCGCAAGCTGGCGCGCAAGTACCACCCTGACGTGAGCAAGGAGGCCGACGCGGAAGCGCACTTCAAAGAGGTCGCGGAAGCATACGAGGCGCTCAACGATGCCGAGAAGCGCGCCGCCTACGACACGTTCAGCCGCCGCCAGGAACGTGGGCAACCGTTCACGCCGCCCGGTCGCGACGCTGGCTTCGA
>DASQOS010000207.1:0-2667 GCA_035644375.1 Rhizobacter sp. | reverse complement strand
GGGCGCGTGCAGCGCATGGCGACCTGGTGCTTCGGCTCGACCAAGCCGGTGTGGGCGAGAGCGACAGGCGAGGCTTGGCAGAAAACGAGAACCCGTACAGCGACAGCGTACAGCGCGACATTGGCGCTGCGGTCGCGTGGTTGCGCCAGCAGCGCGGCGTCACCCATTGTTCCCTCATGGGCCTGTGCTCGGGCGCCTACCACGGGCTGCAGACGGCGCTGGCGGGAATGCCTCATGTCGATCACGTC
The DNA here is from genome assembly GCA_035644375.1 of Rhizobacter sp. Lineage (GTDB taxonomy): Bacteria > Pseudomonadota > Gammaproteobacteria > Burkholderiales > Burkholderiaceae_C > Rhizobacter. Next base: position 2,419 of record DASQOS010000207.1, on the reverse strand, counting down.
ATCGCCATCAATCCGCTGTTGTTCTATTGGCATCCCGGCATGTCGCTGGAAGACACGACCTCCAACCCGGGCAGTCAACTGGCGCACATGGCCAATGCCGCGCGCGGCCTGCGTGACCCGAAGAAGTGGTTGCGGCTGGTGCGCGGTGAACTCGATCTCGCGGGCTTGATGCGCGTCATGTGGGCGCGTACCAAACGCCGCTTGCGTCATCCGTTGCGAGACCTGGCGCGCTTGGTGGGTGTGCCGCTCAAGCAAGACCTGGCGGCCGACTTGCAGTGCATGGCGCGTCAAGGTGTTTCGGTTCAGCTCGTTTTTTCACAGGGCGACCCGGGTCTGACGGTGCTGAAGGAAGAAGTAGGACGGGCGTACCGGCGCCTGCTTCACAACGCCATGATCGGCTTGAGCGTGGTGCCCGATGCCGACCACAGTTTCATTTCTGCGCCCGCGCGCGCGCGGCTCTATGCGCAGCTGCATCGCTTGCTGGACGATGCGCACGGCCGCGCCGTTGCGGTGAGCGCTGTGCACACGCCGAAGCACGCTGCAGATGCGCTCCTGAACGATTTCGAAGACGATCTGGTCGAATCCGCCTAGGCGCCCGACGGGCTTCTTTTCTGACCGTCAGAGGCCGTGATTTCCTGCAGCAAATAGCCGGCGCAGGCCAGGTGAATCACTCGCCGCACGGCGTGTGATGCCGCGACGACTTTCCAGCCGAGGCTGGTTTGCTTTTGCCAACCGTACAACAGCGCCAGCAAGCCGATGACGGCGCTGTCGACGAAGACAAGTTCGGACAGATCGAGTGCAACCGATTCAGCGCCTTCGGCCACGTTGCGCAGTTGCTCGCGCAACGGCGCCAGATTTTGTGCGGTCCAAGCGCCTCCCAAACGCAGCACGCTGGCGCTGCCGGCACGCTCGACCGACACCCGAGCGGGCGCGCCCTTGCGTGGCGCATGCCAGCGCAGCTCCCAGGCCAGCGGCAGCACGCGGGTGGCCAGCAGCTGCAACAGCACGCGCCCGTCGTTGGCATAGCGGCGCCACAACGCGGGTTCTTCGCGTATGCGCCACAGCCACTCGAGCCCGAGTTGCTGCACCCACCGTGGCGCTCGCCGCAGGCGGCCGGCGGCGAAGTTCACGACCGCACCCAGGTGGCTGACCAAGGGGGTGTCGATGCGCGCCAGGTTGTGTTGAATCCAGGCCTGGCCTTTTTTTGCACCCAGGGCAACGACCAGAAAATCGGCGCGGCTGGCGTTGATGCGCTGCAATCGGTCTGCATCGCTCATGGCTTCGACGCTGCCGAAACCCGGCGCATCGAATCCGACGCAGGTCATCGGGCCGGCCGATGAATTTACCCGATGGCATGCCAGCTCGGCCGAGCCGTCCGGGCCGCCAAAAAAGTACACCGTCATGGGCTGTCCTTCGGCGCCGCCCAGGCGTTCGAACAAGGTGGAACCTGCCACGCGACCCGACAGGGGCACGCCCAGCAAGCGAGCCACCATCACGATCGGCCAGCCGTCGGCCACGCTCATGTCGCTTTGCAAAACAGACTCGCGAAACGCCGTGTCGGTCAGGCAATGCACCGCGAAGTCGAGGTTCGGCGTGGACAGAAAGCAGCGCCTGCGCTGCCGTGCGGCACGGCGCAAGGCCTCTTCCGCCTGCGATTCGGTCAACGTGTCAAACGGCAGCCCCAACACGCAGTGCACGTCGCGACCGAAGTCAGGCGGCATGAGGCCCCTCTTGTGTCTCGGCCACGGCCCGTCGCTTGCCGACGAGCAGCGAGCGCCGCTGAAAACGGCGCAGGTAGCGGCGAAACTCCGGGTCTTCAAAGCGCGGCTTGTTCTGCAGCATGCTGACGATCCAGCCCCACACCATGGCCAGGCTGCCCAGCACGTAAGGTTTCTCGTTCATGCGGTTCACCGCGTTGGCCAGCATGTAGAGAAAGCCGGTGCCCATGAAGTACTGGCCGTAGCCGTGGCGCATGCGGCCCGCAAGAATGCCTTTCTGGCTCGACCCCATGGGTCGCAGATGGATGAATCGCAGTTCCGGGTCGTCCCAGCTGCAGGCGATCCAACCCTTCATGCGGCAGCGGTGGCCGTCGATGCCGTCCCACATCACCTGGCGCACAAAGCCGCCCAACGCAAGGAAGCTGGCGACGCGATAGAACTTGCTGGCGCCGATGGAGGTTTCGTCGCCATGGCGTTCGTTGACGAGTTCGCCGTGTTCGTAGATGTAGGCCTTGCCGCTGCAGGTGGCGATGCGCGGGTTGGCTTCCATGCGCTGCATCAGGCCTTCAAAATAGCCCGGCGGCAGGCGCAGGTCCAGGTCGAGTTTGCACAGGTAGTCGAAGTCGGTCGGGATGATGGTTTCGTAGCCGGCATAAAAAGCCTCGATCACGCCGGGGCCGACGGCACGTTTTCCGCGGTCC
>DASQOS010000206.1:0-2889 GCA_035644375.1 Rhizobacter sp. | reverse complement strand
CCGGTGCGCACCGACAACCTCGCCGAGCACCGCATGCACAGCGAGTGGTTCGAGCTGCCGCAGGCCACAGTGGATGCGATCGCGGCGACACGCACGGCCGGTGGGCGGGTGGTGTCGGTCGGCAGCACCACGCTGCGTGCGTTGGAATCGGCAGCGCTGGGTGGCGTGCTGCAAGCCGGCAGCCGCGACACCGACATCTTCATCACGCCGGGTTTTGGGTTTCGTGTGGTGGACCTGCTGGTGACCAACTTCCATCTGCCCAAGAGCACGCTGCTGATGTTGGTCAGCGCGTTTGCCGGGTACGAGCAGGTGATGGCGCTTTACCAGCACGCGATCGAGCAGCGCTACCGCTTCTTCAGCTATGGGGATGCGATGCTGTTGGAGCGAGCGGACTGACGCCGCTACCGGCGCTGCGCATGCTCACGGATCCATGCCGCCAGTTCCGCTTCGCGCCAGTCTCCTGAGGCGAGTGAAAACATCGCGACGGTCGCTTCAGCTTGGTGAGCCACCAGCCGGTGCCCATTGAGGCCGAGGAACAAGCCGATCGACAGGAATGCTGCACGCTTATTGCCATCGACGAACGGGTGGTTCTTCGCCAGCCCCGTTGCGTAGGCCGCGGCCAGGTCTGCCAGGTCAGGGCCTTCGCCATAGGCAACCCGATTTTCCGGGCGAGCGAGGGCTGAATCCAGCAGGCCCTCATCGCGCAGACCAGAAGCACCGCCATGGTCGGCGAGGCTTTCGTCGTGCAACAGCATCAGCAGACGCTTGTCGATCCATCGCCAGTTCATTTCGCCAATGCCCGGAAGGTGTCGCGGAACTCGCGCATGAACTCCCGGCCCAGTGAAAGCTGTTCTTCGAAGCTCGGATCGAGAGGCGTCAATGCCACGCCGTCCGGTGTGTCCGTCAAGTACAGAACGTCCCCCTTCTCGATCTTCAGCCGTGCGAGCACTTCCTTCGGCAGGATCACGCCCACCGAGTTGCCGATTTGAGTCAGTTTGAGGGCTTGCATGGCATCTCCGAAAGTTATAACAGTCGTTATATTACTGGCCAGTGTGCCGCTTGGCAAACCGATAGCACTGCCACAATCCACACATGCTCCAGTTTGAACTGCTCAACACCGATGGCCATGCCCGCCGCGGCCGCCTGACCCTCAACCACGGCGTGGTCGAAACGCCGGTCTTCATGCCGGTGGGCACCTACGGCACCGTCAAGGGCGTGATGCCGGCCTCGCTGGCTGAGATGGGCGCGCAGATCATCCTCGGCAACACCTTCCACCTGTGGCTGCGCCCGGGTGTTGACGTGCTGCGGCAGTTCGGCGGGCTGCACCGCTTCGAGGGCTGGCACCAACCCATCCTGACCGACAGCGGCGGCTTTCAGGTCTGGTCGCTGGGCGAGATGCGCAAGATCAGCGAAGAAGGCGTCAGGTTCGCGTCGCCGGTGAACGGCGACAAGCTGTTCCTGACGCCCGAGGTCAGCATGCAGATCCAGCGCGTGCTCAACAGCGACATCGTGATGCAGTTCGACGAGTGCACGCCGTACGAGACGCAGGGCCACGTCACCACCGAAGACGACGCGCGGTTGTCGATGGAGCTGAGCCTGCGCTGGGCGCGCCGCTCGAAAGACGAACACCTGCGCCTGGAAAACGCCAACGCGCTGTTCGGCATCGTGCAAGGCGGCATGTTCGAGCACCTGCGCCAGGAATCGCTGGACCAACTGGTCGAGCTGGATCTGCCCGGCTACGCGATCGGCGGTGTCAGCGTCGGCGAGCCCAAGGAACAGATGCTGCGCATCATGGCGCACACGCCGCACCGTTTGCCGGCACACAAACCGCGCTACCTGATGGGCGTCGGCACGCCGGAAGACCTGGTCGAAGGCGTGGCCTGCGGCGTCGACATGTTCGACTGCGTGATGCCCACGCGCAATGCGCGCAACGGCCATTTGTTCACCCGCTTCGGCGACCTGAAGCTGCGCAACGCACGCCACAAGACCGACGAGCGCCCGCTTGACGAAACCTGCGGCTGCCACACCTGCCGCAATTTCAGCCGTGCCTACCTGCACCACCTGGACCGCTGCGGCGAAATGCTCGGCCCGATGCTGGCCAGCATCCACAACCTGCACTACTACGTGAACCTGATGCGCGAAGTGCGCGAGGCGCTCGACCAAGGCCGCTTCGCCGCGTTTGCGCTGCAGTTCAAGGCCGACCGCGCACGCGGTGTTTGAACCGCGGAACGCGCGGGCTCAGGCGTTCAGCAGCTGCGCCACCCGCTCGCGCAGACCTTCAGGCGTCACGCTGTCGGCGGGCACCGCCGCACCAGCCACCAGCCCGACACGGCTGAACAGACCGCGCCGAAACGGCGTTTTCATCGGCGCGCCATCGATGCGCGAAAAGAACGAGCCCCACAGGTTTTGCAGCGCCAGCGGCACCACCGGCACCGGGTGGGTTTCGAGCAGCTTCATGATGCCGCCCTTGAATTCCGCAAGCTGCCCGTCGCGCGTCAGTGCGCCTTCCGGGAAGATGCACAGCAGGTCGCCGTTGTCCAGCACCTGGCGCGCGCGCGCAAACGCCTGCTCGTAGACGGCCTCGTCCTCGCTGCGCGCCGCAATCGGGATCGCCTTGCCCAGCTTGAACAGCCAGCCGAGCACCGGCGTCTTGAAGATGCGGTGGTCCATGATGAAGGCGATGGGCCGCGGGCTGGCCGCCATCAGCAGCACCGGGTCGACAAAACTGACGTGGTTGCACACCAGGATGGCCGGGCCTTTGAGCGGGATGTTTTCTTCGCCGCGCACCTTGAAGCGGTAGACGCAGCGTGTGGCGATGAACGCAATGAAACGCAGCAGGTATTCGGGCATCAGCAGGAAGATGTAGCCGGCCACCAGCGCGTTCAACAC
>DASQOS010000205.1:0-3860 GCA_035644375.1 Rhizobacter sp. | reverse complement strand
TCGCCCCAGGGCTGGTCGACCATGCGACCTGTCAAGACGCCGGCCTCGACCTGCAGCACATTGCTGCGCGTGAAGTCGACGTGCAGCAGGTCGCGAACGCGGTCGGTGAAAAACGTGAAGCCACCCGACACCAACAGCGTCTTCAGGCCCGCGGCCTGACAAGCGCGGACCAAGGTCTGTGCACCGGGGTTGAGTTGCAGGCGCCCGTCGAGCACCTGCTGCATCGCAGCTTCGGGCACGCCCTTGAGCAGCGCCACCCGCTGGCGCAGACTTTCCTTGTAGTCGGTGATCTCACCGCGCATGGCGGCTTCGGTGATGGCCGCCACCTCGGCTTTGCGGCCGGCGGCGTCGGCGATCTCGTCCACGCACTCGATGTTGATCAGCGTCGAATCCATGTCGAACGCGATCAGCTTGAAGTCGCGAAGGCGCAGCGGCGCTTGAAAGCCTTGGATGACGAGGCCGGCAGAAATTTCGGTGGGCATGGAGCGATCGAGATCGGTGAAGGCGCAGAAGTCTACAGGCTGCGCGCCCGGTACTGTGCGGGCAAAAAAAACCGGGCAGAGCCCGGTTTTTGGCGGCCGCGCGAGGCTTACTCGGCGACCTTGACCTTGTTGTCGACCTTCTTGACGCCTTCGACCTTCTTGGCCACGGCGCCGGCCTGGTACTGCTGGAACTCGTTGTTGACGATGCCATTGAGCGTCACGGTGCCTTCGACATTCTCGACCTGAAAGTCGAATTTGCCGACGTGCTCGTCGTTCTTCAGTGCGGTGGTGACGCCGCTGGTCACCGGGTCCATGGTGGCGCAGCCACCGATGAGGGCCAGCGAGGCGATGAGGGCAAGAGCGATTTTCTTCAAGGGGTGTCCTCCAGAGTGTTGCGAAAAACAAGAGCCTTTCCATCCCATAGAACGGCCTGCCGCGCAATATAGGCACGCGGCATGACCTTTCATATTCGCGTTTCCGTGGATGATGTCGGCCAACGGCGACATCGCAAACCCGGATCGTGAGCGCGTGGCTTGACTGAAGCCGCCGGGCCGACTATGACCGGGCGGCTTCGGCCGCCAGTTTCGGGCTTCCCAGCGAGCGCAACACCTCGCGCACGATCTGGGCGCGCTCTTTCGGGTCCTTGGTTTCGCGCTCGATGCGCAGCTTGTCGTTGCCGGCGAGCTTGATGTGGCGGTTTTTCTGCACCAGTTCGATGATGCGCAGCGCGTCCACCGGCGCATTCGGGCGGAAGCTGATCACCGACAGCTTCGGTGTCGCGTCGATCTTGATCACGCCATAGGGCTTGGCCATCACCCGCAGCCGGTGCACGTCGAACAGCGTCTGGCCCTGTGGCGGCAGCTTGCCGAAGCGGTCGGTGATCTCTTCGAGCATCGCGTCGATCTGCTCGTTCTTGCCGGCACTGGCCAGGCGCTTGTAGAGGCTGAGCCGCGTGTGCACGTCGCCGCAGTAGTCGTCCGGCAGCAGCGCCGGGGCGTGCAGGTTGATCTCGGTGGTGACGGCCAGAGGCGACAGCAGGTCGGGCTCTTGGCCGGCTTTCAGCGAGCGCACCGCTTCGCTCAGCATGTCGTTGTAGAGCTGAAAGCCGACTTCCATCATGTTGCCGCTCTGGTTTTCGCCCAGCACCTCGCCGGCGCCGCGGATCTCCAGATCGTGCATCGCGAGGTAGAACCCCGAGCCCAGCTCCTCCATGTTCTGGATCGCCTCCAGGCGCTGCGCAGCCTGCTTGGTCAGGCCCTCGACGTCGGGCACCAGCAGGTAGGCGTAGGCCTGATGGTGCGAACGGCCGACGCGTCCGCGCAGCTGGTGCAGCTGCGCCAGGCCGAACTTGTCGGCGCGCGTGATGATGATGGTGTTGGCGCTGGGCACGTCGATGCCGGTTTCGATGATGGTCGAGCACAGCAGCAGGTTGTGGCGCTGCGCCACGAAATCGCGCATCACGTGTTCGAGTTGCCGTTCGGGCATCTGGCCATGCGCCACGGCGATGCGCGCTTCGGGCAGCAGCTCCTGCAGCTTGTTGCGCCGGTTCTCGATCGTGTCGACTTCGTTGTGCAGGAAGTAGACCTGCCCGCCGCGCTTGAGCTCGCGCTGAACCGCTTCGCGGATCGTGCCGCTGGATTCGCCGCGCACAAAGGTCTTGATGGCCAGCCGGCGCTGCGGCGCAGTGGCAATGACACTCAGGTCGCGCAGGCCTTCGAGCGCCATGCCCAGCGTGCGCGGGATCGGCGTGGCGGTCAGTGTCAGCACGTCGACTTCGGCCCGCATCGCCTTCACGGCTTCTTTGTGGCGCACGCCGAAACGGTGTTCTTCGTCGATGATCAACAGGCCCAGGCGTTTGAACTTGACGCTCTGGCTGATGAGCTTGTGTGTGCCGATGACGATGTCGATGCTGCCGTCGGCCAGGCCTTCCAGCGAGGCCTTGATCTCCTTGGCCGAACGAAAGCGCGACAGCTCGGCCACCTTGATCGGCCATTTGCCGAAGCGGTCGGAGATGTTGTGGAAGTGCTGTTCGGCGAGCAAGGTGGTGGGCGCCAGGATCGCCACCTGCTTGCCGCCGGTGACTGCCACGAAGGCGGCGCGCAGTGCGACCTCGGTCTTGCCGAAGCCGACATCGCCGCACACCAGCCGGTCCATCGGCTTGGGCGAGATCATGTCCTGGATCACCGCATGAATGGCGGCTTTCTGGTCGGGTGTTTCTTCAAAGCCGAAGCTGGCGACGAAGGCCTCGTAATCGTGCGGCGAGAAGCGGAAGGCATAACCCTCGCGCGCCGCGCGGCGTGCGTAGAGGTTCAGCAACTCGGCCGCGGTGTCGCGCACCTGCTCGGCAGCCTTGCGTTTGGCCTTGTCCCACTGGCCCGATCCCAACCGGTGCAGCGGCGCCTCTTCGGCGCTGACGCCGGTGTAGCGGCCGATCAGGTGCAGCTGCGCCACCGGCACGTACAGCTTGGCCTGGTCGGCGTACGCCAGGTGCAAGAACTCGCTGGCACCGCCTTCGTCGTTGCCCAGGTCGATGGTCATCAGCCCGACATAACGCCCGATGCCGTGGTTGATGTGCACCACCGGATCGCCGATCTTCAGCTCCGACAGGTCTTTGATCAGCGCATTGACATCGGTGGTCTGCTCTTGCTTGCGCTTGCGCCGTGCGGTCGGCGAGGTGGCAAAGAGCTCGGTCTCGGTGACGAACTGGATGTCGATGGTGCCCCCCACGTCGCCTTCGGCTCCTGCCCCTCCGAGAGGGGCGCCGCCCTGGCTTGGGGCGGCCCGGCGCTGGGGCGGTTCCGTCCAAAAGAAACCTTCGGCCAAAGGCGCCACGGCAATCGCGAAGTGCTGCGAACCGGCTTCAAAGGCTTGCAGGCTCGCGACGCTGGGCGGCTCGATGCGGCTGTCGCGCAACAGTTCGAGCAGGCTTTCGCGCCGGCCTTCGGTTTCGGCCAGGATCAGCACGCGGTGCGAGGTGGTGCCCACGTGCAGCTGAAGTTTCTTCAGCGGATCTGGGGCGCCGCGGTCCACGCCCAAATCGGGCAGGGGTTGCGCCCAATCCGTGGACTCGGTGCCGCGCACGGCCAGAACCGCATGCGCGCTGGCGCGCACGAAGAAGTCTTCGGGACGCAGGAACAGTTCTTCGGGCGGCAGCAGCGGCCGCTCGATGTCGGCGCTGAGGAAGCGGTAGCGCTCGCGCGTGTCGACCCAGAAGCGCTTCAGCGCTTCGTCCAGTTCGCCGTGCAGGACCACGGCGGCTGAACGGGACCCCTGGGCACCCGCTGCGCGGGCACCGTCCCCCGTGGGGAGTGCGGAACCTTGGGGCGGCCCGGCGGTTCCGCCACCGAGGTAGTCGAAGATCGTGGCGGTCGATTCGAA
>DASQOS010000204.1:0-3205 GCA_035644375.1 Rhizobacter sp. | reverse complement strand
CTTCTTGCGCCTGCAGCGGAAAGATATGGCCTGGCTGCACCAGGTCGCGGGCCTGCGCATCGCGCGCCACGGCGGCCTGGATGGTGCGCGCCCGGTCGGCCGCTGAAATGCCGGTGGTGACGCCCGTGGCCGCCTCGATGGAGACGGTGAACGCCGTGCCGTGCTGGGTGCCGTTGCGGCTGGCCATGGGCGGCAGGCGCAGGCGTTCGCAGCGCTCGCGTGTCAGGGTCAGGCAGATCAGGCCGCGACCGAAACGGGCCATGAAATTGATGGCCTCGGGTGTCACGTGGTCGGCGGCGAGCACGAGGTCGCCTTCGTTTTCGCGGTCTTCTTCATCCACCAGGATGACCATGCGGCCGGCGGCCAACTCGGCAATCAGTTCGGGAACAGGGGAGATGGGCATGCCGAATTGTAGGCGGCCGCCTTTTTATCGACGTGGCGACGGCGTGGTGGATGCTGTATAAATAACCAGCATGAAAGCCCTTGCAGAACCTGCCGCTGCCGCCGACCCCGCCCGATACCCGCTGCCGCCTTACGCCGAGCTGCATTGCCGCAGCAATTTCAGCTTTCTCACGGGCGCCTCGCACCCGGAAGAACTGGTGCAGCGGGCCGCCGAACTGGGCTACTGCGCACTGGCCATTTCCGACGAATGCTCGGTGGCGGGCGTGGTGCGGGCCCATGTGCAGGCCAAGCAGCAGGGCCTGCACCTGGTCATCGGCAGCGAAATGCACCTGAGCTTGGCGCAGCCTGGCGTCTTGCTGCGTCTGGTGCTGCTGGCGCAAACGCGGCGCGGCTACGCCAACCTGTCGCACTGGATCACCGTGGCGCGGCGGCGCGCCGACAAAGGCCGCTACCTCGCTTTTCCCGGTGATGTGGAGGGCCAGATACCGGACGCACCGATGCTCGCGGGCTTGCCCGAATGCAGGGCCTTGCTGGTGCCATCCGCCACGCACACCCTGGACGAGTTGCGAACCCACGCCGTGTGGCTGAAGACCTGGTTCCAGGACCGCGCCGCGATGGCGGTCGAGCTGCTGCTGCGCCCCGGAGACGACGCTTTGCTGGACACGGTGAAGCATGTGGCCGACGCCGCCGGCCTGCCTCTCGTCGCGGCAGGCGACGTGCTGATGCACCGGCGCTCGCGCAAGCCGCTGCAAGACAGCTTGACGGCCACGCGCCTGAAGAAACCGGTGGCGCAATGCGGTCTGGAACTGGCCTCCAATGCCGAGCAGCATTTGCGTTCGCGTGCGCGCCTGGCGATGCTGTATGCGCCGCAGTGGATGCACAACACGCATCGCATCGCCAATCAATGCAGGTTTTCGCTCGACGATCTGAAGTACGAGTATCCGCAGGAGATCGTGCCACTCGGTGAAACTCCTGCGAGCCATTTGCGCCACCTCACGTATGCCGGCGCGCCCAAGCGCTATCCCCAGGGCATTCCCGACAAGGTCCGCGTGCAGATCGAGCAGGAACTGGCGCTCATTGCCGAACTGAAATACGAACCGTTTTTCCTGACCGTGGCCGACATCGTGGAATGGGCTCGTTCACAAGGCATCCTGTGCCAGGGGCGAGGCAGCGCCGCCAACTCGGTGGTGTGCTACTGCCTGCACGTGACCGAGGTCGACCCGGAGCGCGCCACCTTGCTGTTCGGCCGGTTCATCAGCACAGAGCGCAACGAGCCGCCCGACATCGATGTCGATTTCGAGCACCAGCGGCGTGAAGAAGTCATCCAGTACATCTATGCCAAATACGGCCGGCACCGTGCGGCGCTGACGGCGGTGGTCATCAGCTATCGGCCGCGTTCTGCGCTGCGCGATGTGGGTCGGGCGCTCGGCATCGACTTGCAGCGCATCGAAGCCGTGTCCAAGAGCCATCAGTGGTTCGATGGGCACGGCATTGACCCGGAACGACTGCGCGAGAACGGCTTCGACCCGCAATCACCGCGGGTGCAGCAGTGGATGGCGATGACCGCTCAGATCATTGGCTTTCCACGCCATCTGAGCCAGCATCCCGGCGGCTTCTTGATTGCGAGCGAGCAGATCGCGCACCTGGTGCCGGTCGAGAACGCGACGATGCCGGAGCGCAGCGTGGTTCAGTGGGACAAGGACGATCTGGATGCGCTGGGTCTGTTGAAGGTCGACATTCTTGCGCTGGGCATGCTGAGCGCGCTGCGCCGCGCGCTGGAGTTCATTGGCGGCAAGAAAGGTCGGCCGCCGCTCCGGATTCAAGATATTCCACCCAAGGACCCGGCCACCTTCGAGATGATTTGCCAAGCCGATACCGTGGGCGTGTTCCAGATCGAAAGCCGCGCCCAGATGAGCATGCTGCCGCGGCTCAAGCCACGCACCTACTACGACCTGGTGGTCGAGGTGGCGATCGTGCGGCCCGGGCCCATTCTGGGTGGCATGGTGCATCCCTATCTGCGCAACCGAAGCTTGCCTGACGAAGAGATCGATTGCCCCGAGGATCTCAAGCCTGCCTTGATGCGAACCAAAGGCGTGCCGATCTTTCAAGAGCAGGTGATGCAGATCGCCATGCTGGCGGCCGATTTCACGCCTGGCGAGGCCGACAGCTTGCGCCGCGCCATGGCGGCCTGGAAGCGCAAGGGCGGCCTCGGCCCGTTTCACGAACGGCTGGTGGGGCGCATGGTGAAGAACGGCTACGCCGAGGACTATGCCGAGCGCATCTTCAAGCAGATCCAGGGCTTTGGCGAATACGGATTTCCGGAAAGCCACGCCGCCGGCTTTGCCTTGCTGGCCTATGCCAGCAGCTGGATCAAGTGGCATCACCCCGACGCGTTTCTGGCCGCTTTGCTCAACAGCCAGCCGATGGGTTTTTACGCGCCTGCGCAATTGGTGCGCGACGCGCGAGCCCACGGCGTTCAGGTGTTGCCGGTGGATGTGCGGCTGAGCGCATGGGAAAGCACACTGGAGCAGAACGAAGCTGCTGCGTTGCGCCCGGTTCGCTTGGGGCTGAACCGCGTCAGCGGCCTGCCGCAAGACGCCGGCCAACGCATTGTTCAAGCCCGTGCGCAGGGGCCGTTTCAAAGCGCTGAAGACCTGGCGCGGCGTGCAAACCTGAACCCCCACGAATTGACCTCGCTGGCCCAGGCCGATGCACTGCAAGGCATCAGTGGCCACCGGCATCAGGCGGCCTGGGCCGTGGCCGGCATCGACACGCGGCCCACCCGCATGCTGCGCTCGACCCG
>DASQOS010000203.1:0-4633 GCA_035644375.1 Rhizobacter sp. | reverse complement strand
CCGAGCGCATGACCGGTGTTTCGCCGTGCCACAAGCCGGCAATGCAGGCCCCCAGGTCGGCACGAACGGCCAGGCGCAAGGCACCTGCATGAAGTTCAAAACTGTCGTTGGACGATCCGGTCATGAAGTTCCTTTGGATGGAAACGAACGCGTGTGAATGTGCGGAACAAGATACTGATCGAAAGCTGTGCGGCATCGTACGCCGCCACGCCGACTCATTGCCGATCGGATCTGCGGCGCATCCATGTCTCAAAGGCCATGAAAGTAGCGGCCGTGTGCCCTGTGGCAGCGCCAAGATACCCGCCGCTGCGACGGCGTGGGGGCCAAGGCATCCGCTACCATACGCGGCTGCTTTGAGGCACTTCCGTTGTCGAGCAGCGCGCCTTGCGCGCCGTTCGATCTCGCCGGGCAACGGCCCCCATGAGTCCGTTTCACATGACATTGTCTTGCTCTCGCACTGCTGTCTGGCGCTTCGGCGCGCTCACTTTGTCTGGGTGTCTCGCTGCCACGTCCGCGCTAGCGGCCGACGAAAGCAATGGCAGAACCTTCAACGCTCCGGCCTATTCGCCGGCCGCGGCGGCGAGTTCTGCCGCCGGTGGCAAACCGCAGAACCAGGGCAACTCAAACCAGCGCAACCCGTTCTCCAACGAACGGCCCGGCCAGATGCGTCCGGCGCCGGGAAAAAGCCTGAACGACGATGAGTTGCCACAGCGACGGGCCGATACGGTGGCACCGAAGCCGAGCGAGTTTCAAAAGTTCGTCGAGTTGGCGACAGGCCGACAACTGCCGGTGTTCGGCGCGGACTTTTTCACCACGGCCGCCGACAGCTTTTCTCCGGTCGACAACGTGCCGGTCGCGGCCGACTACATCGTCGGCCCCGGCGATGAAATCATGGTCCGTGCCTGGGGCGCCATCGACGTGGACTACCGCGCCACGGTCGACCGCAACGGCCAGCTGAACCTGCCCAAGGTCGGCAGCTTCACCGTCGCCGGCGTCAAGGCCTCGGAGTTGGAGAAACACCTGAGCGCGCAGATCAGCCGCCTGTACACCAACTTCACCCTCAACGTGACCCTGGGACAGTTGCGCGGCGTCAAGGTTTTTGTCGTGGGTCCGGCGCGCCTGCCGGGCGTGTACACCGTGTCCAGCCAGTCCACACTGCTGTCCGCGGTGGTGGCCGCAGGCGGTCCGGGACCCAACGGCTCGATGCGCAAGGTGCTGCTGCGTCGCAATGGTGGCGTCGTGTCCGAACTCGACATCTACGAATTCCTGGTGCAGGGCGACAAATCCAAAGACCTGCAACTGGCTGCCGGCGACGTGGTGGTGTTCCAGCCGGTGGGACCCCGGGTCGCCCTGACCGGCGCGCTCGACACGCCGGCGATTTATGAACTGAAAACCGCGCAAGAGCCGGTGCGTGATGTGCTGCGCTATGCCGGTGGATCGCCGGTTCTGGCCAATCCGAACAAGGTTCAGGTCGAGCGCATCGACCCGCGTCAAAGCCCTGCGGCGCGTTCCGTCGAAGAGTTCAAGCTCGACGACGCCGGGTTGCAAAAGCCCTTGCGCGACGGTGATGTGCTGACGCTGTTGGCCATCTCGCCGCAGTTCGCCAATGCCGTGACTCTCAAGGGCCACGTCGCGCAGCCCCTGCGCTACGCCTACACCCCCGGCATGCGCATTCGCGACCTGATTCCGGACAAAGACGCGCTGATCTCACCGAACTTCTATCGCCGCAAGAACCTGCTGGTTCAGAACGTGGAGGACGATGACAGCGAACGCGCCTGGCGGCAGCCAGGGGATCGTGGCCAGGGCCAAACATACTCTCCAGCTCAAGATCGCGACCAGAGCGCGGATCAAAGTCGCCGCCAGCCAACGCGGAGAGATGCGCGTGACACCTCTGCCGGCAACGAGCTGGACGGAGACCGCGCTACCGCGGAACGCGCCAAGAAAACACCTGCCGCGCTGTTCGACGAGTTGAACTGGGACTATGCCGTGGTCGAGCGTCTCAACCAGCGGGATCTGAGCACGCAAGTGATCCCGTTCAATCTGGGCAAAGCGGTGTTGCAGGGCGACGAAGCCAGCAACGTCGAGTTGTTGCCCGGCGACGTGGTCACCGTCTACAGCCAGAAAGACATCCGCGTGCCCGTTGCGCGGCAAAGCCGGCTGGTGTCACTGGAAGGCGAGGTCGGCGCGCCGGGGGTCTATCAATTGATGCCGGGCGAGACCCTGGCCCAGTTGATCGCGCGCAGCGGCGGCTTCACACCACAGGCCTACGTGTACGGGCTCGAGTTCACGCGCGAGGAAACACGCAGCAAACAGAAAGAGAACCTGGCCGCCGCGATCGCCCGCCTGGAAGCCCTGTCGGCCACCCAAAGCGCTCGCGACGCCGCCAACCAACGGGACGACGCCTCAGCCGAACGCGGAGCCGCGGTCAGTCGTGCCGCCTCGGAGGCGCAATTGACGCGTCTGCGCCGCCTCGAGCCCAACGGACGAATCGCGCTGGAGTTGTCGCCCCAAGCCTCTTCCGTGGCCGATCTGCCGGATGTGCCGCTGGAACGCGCGGACCGCATCATCGTGCCCTCCAGACCGGGCTTCGTGACCGTGGCCGGTGCGGTGGTCAACAGCAACGCCTTTCTGTGGAAGCCCGACCGCACCGTGGACGACTACCTGAAGCAGGCCGGCGTCGACGAAGGCGCTGAAGTCTCGAACATGTTCGTGCTGCGCGCAGACGGCACGGTGAGCCATGCCCACGACCGGCGCGGCTTTTTCGGCTGGGGCAGCCTGGGATCGCAGCCTCTCGAACCAGGTGATGCGCTGGTGGTGCCGAGCCAGCTCGACTACGAAACCTGGGGACGCGCGTTGGTTCGCAATTTGAAGGACTGGTCGCAAATCTTTGCTCAGTTCGGCCTGGGCGCAGCGGCTGTTCAGACGCTGCGCAAAAACTGAGATCGGAATACCGCGTTGAAGCAAGACTTGGACGAAGCAACGGTTCACGCAGACGAGATGGACGACGAAGGTCCGTCGATCGGCCTGCTGGATCTGTTGACCTGGCTCGGAGAAGGAAAGCGACTGATCGGCAGTGTCGTGGGGATCGCAGCGGTCGGGTCGATCGTGTTTGCGCTGCTGCAACCCAACGTCTTCACGGCGCGCATGACGCTGCTGCCTCCCAACTCGCAACAGCAAAGCGGTTCTGCCGCCGCGCTGGCAGCCCTGGGTTCACTGGGTGGTTTGGCAGGCAGCGTCGCAGCCAAGACACCAGACGAGCTGTATGTGAACCTGCTGAAAAGCGACAGCGTGCAACGGGCGCTGGCCAGCAAGTTCGATCTGGGCAAGCGCTATCACGTGGAAACGTATGAGGTGCTGCGCAAGGTCATGCAGCAGTACATCCGCATTTCGTCGGACAAGAAATCCGGCGTCATCACGGTCGAAGTGGATGACCAGGAGCCGAAGTTCGCAGCCAACCTCGCCAACGCCCACGCCGCCGAGGTGACAAAACTGTTGAGCCGGCTTGCCGTCTCCGAAGCGCAGCAACGCCGTCTGTTTTTCGAGCAGCAACTCAAGGACACCAAGGAAGGTCTGATCCAAGCCGAGCAGGATTTGCGCGTGGTCCAGGAAAAGTCCGGAATGATCGTGCTCGACAAGCAGTCCGAAGCCATCATCAAGGCGGTGGCTGAACTGAAAGCCCAAATCATCGAGCGCGAGGTGCGTTTGAAGGTGCTGCGCACTGGCACCACCGCGCAAAACCCCGACGTGCAACTGCTGGCTTCGGAGTTGACCGCGTTGCGCGGCGAGTTGGCGCGCATGGAATCGGCCACCCCTGCCAGCGCTCCGTCCGATGGCAAAGGCAGCATCGACATCCCGATCGGCAACTTGCCGGCCACCGCCGTCAACTACGCCCGCGCGCTTCGCGAAGTCAAATTCCAGGAGTCCTTGATGGGCAGCATGCTGCGCCAGTTCGAGGTCGCCAAGCTCGACGAAGCCAAGGACGCCCCTTCGTTGCAGCAGATCGATGTGGCCATGCCGCCTGATCGCAAGTCCAAGCCGGCCCGCGCGGTCATCGTCGTGGCGACGACCTTGGTGGCGCTGCTGCTGTCGTCGCTCGTGGTGATCTGGCGCCGCTACCGCGCTCTGCTTCGCGAGCGGGATCCGCAAAGCGCGCAGGCCTGGGAAACACTCGCGCGGGCCTGGCGACTGCGCCGCCCCAAAACTCCCTGACACCGGCTTCGGTGCGCCGGCGATTCACAGCGTCAGTTGGCCTCGCACGCAACTGACACTCGCCCCGCCGACCCACAGCACGCCGTCCCGGCGTTCCAGCGCCACGCGTCCGGCGCGGCCCAGCGCAGTGCCTTGCGCCACGCGATAGCGCTGCGGCACGAGTCGCTCGGCCATCAGCCACTCGGCCAGCGCAGCGTTCAGGCTGCCCGTCACTGGATCTTCATACAAGCTGTCGGCCACGATCAAGGCACGAACTTCATGGACTGCGCCCCCAGCGCTCGGTGGGTGCGGCGCAATCAGGCCCCATTGATCGATCCGATGGCCCGTGTCCGCCGCGCTGCGCGCCAAGGCCGCCAAGGCACCGGCATCCGGACGCAGCGCAAGCACAAGGTCTGCATGCTGCAGCAACAGCGCCAGCCACAAG
>DASQOS010000202.1:0-3809 GCA_035644375.1 Rhizobacter sp. | reverse complement strand
AGACTCCCTTTTCCTGCCTGGTTCTATCCGGGCGGTGGCTGGGTGCGGCCTGCGCTGCTGGCGCGGCACTTTCTCGATCAGGCGGCCCCACGCGCGGCGTTTCGCGGTGGTATCGAGGTGGCTCGCCTGCAACGTCTGGGTGACAGGTGGTTCGTGCTCGGCGTGGCCGGGCAAGTGCTTGAACAAGCGGACGTGGTGGTTCTGGCCAACGCGGGCGACGCGCTGCGCTTGCTGGAAGCGCCCGCCTGGTCCATTCAGCCGGTGCGTGGCCAGATCAGCAGCTTGCCGGTCGGCTCCTTGCCCGTCTCTCCGCGCATCCCTGTTGCTGGGGCGAGCTATCTGCTGCCGCAGATCGATGGCAGGCTGGTGTTGGGTGCGACAGCGCAGGCCGGCGACCTGGATTTGACCCTGCGCGACGAAGACCACCTGCTGAATCTGAAACAGCTGGAGCGACTCACCGGCTGCGCGGCCGACATCGACCTGGCCGCAATGCAAGGCCGGACCGGTGTGCGCTGGGTCGCCTACGACCGCCTGCCCGTGGTGGGCGCGGTGCCGGACTTGGTGGCACCGGCCATGGGCCGCCCATTGAATCAACCGCGCTTCGTGCCGCGTGTCCCAGGTCTGTTTGTTTTCACCGCGCTCGGTTCGCGTGGCATCACCTGGTGTGCGCTTGGAGCCCAGGTGTTGGCCTCTTGCATCACCGGTGCGCCGTCGCCGCTTGAAGCCAGCCTGCTGGATGCAATCGATCCGGCTCGCTTCATCGCCCGCCACGCACGACGCGGGCCGCCCAAGAATTAAGGCCTGCGCTCAGGGGGCGGATTGGTTCTCGGCGGGGGGAGCGTCGGACGTCCCGTCCGTGGATGGCTCGCCGTCATCGGGTTCGCCTGATTCGGAGCCAACCTTCCGGCCAGCCTTCTCCTTCAGTTTTTCTTCTTTCTTCTTCTTCTTAGCCAGTTCGCGCTGACGCTTCTCAAACGAATAATTTGGTTTGGCCATGGGCCGTCCTTCCGTGGGTTGCTAAGCGGGGGCGACATCCGCAAGGGTACGCGCTTTTCAGTGCTCGCCGTCGGAAACTAGAAAGCCAATGTTCTCACGCCCTCGGCGGCGCCGAGCAAACACACACTGGCCTTGTTACGCGCAAAGATGCCCACGGTGACCACCCCCGGCCATTGGTTTATCTCGCATTCCATGGCCAGCGGGTCGCTGATCACCAGTCCGTGCACGTCAAGAATCTGGCATCCATTGTCCGTGATCACGCCTGCTCGCAGCCGCGGCTCACCCCCCAGGCTGCGCAAGCTGCGCGCCACTTGCGCGGCGGCCATTGGAATGACCTCCACGGGCAGCGCAAAACTGCCCAGCACCTTGACCAGTTTGGAGGCGTCGGCAATGCAGATGAAACGCTCTGCCGTGTCGGCAACAATTTTCTCGCGCGTCAGGGCCGCGCCACCGCCCTTGATCATGAAACCCGCGTGATCGATTTCGTCCGCGCCATCGATGTAGACGGGAATGCGCTCCACCGTGTTGCTGTCCAGCACCTGGATGCCGTGCGCCAGCAAACGCTGGCTGCTCTTTTCGCTGCTGGACACGGCGCCTGCGATGCGGTCTTTCATCGTGGCCAGCGCATCGATGAAACAGTTGACGGTGGAACCCGTGCCCACACCGACCACGCTGCCGGGCAGCACGTACTGCAGCGCGGCCTGGCCCACCAGGGCTTTGAGTTCATCTTGGGTCATGGGTGCGATGGCGTTTGCGACAATGGCTCATTATCCAAGACACCTTCTCACCTCACTTCCAAGCTCAGTCTGCATGGCCCTCGTTCCCTACGCCCTGACCCGCCCTTTTCTCTTCGGCCTCGACCCTGAGCAAGCCCACGAACTGACACTCGGCATGCTGGCGCGCATTCAGCACACACCGCTGGTCTGCGCGGTATCCCAGCCACGAATCAAAGATCCCATCACGCTGGCCGGCTTGAACTTCCCCAACCGCATCGGCCTGGCAGCGGGCTTGGACAAGAACGGGCGCTGCATCGACGGCCTGGGCGCGATGGGGTTCGGCAGCATCGAGGTCGGAACCGTCACACCATTGGCGCAACCCGGGAATCCGAAGCCACGCATGTTTCGCGTGCCGCAGGCCCAGGCCTTGATCAATCGGCTGGGTTTCAACAACCTCGGGCTGGAGGCCTTCATTGCCAACGTGAAGCAGAGCCGGTTTCGCAGCAGCGGCGGCATTCTGGGCTTGAACATCGGTAAGAACGCGGCCACCCCGATCGAACGGGCGGTGGACGACTATCTGACCTGCCTCGACGCGGTGTACCCGCATGCCGACTACGTGACCGTCAACATCTCGTCGCCCAACACCCGCGACCTGCGGTCGCTGCAAAGCGACGAAGCGCTGGCCGCACTGCTTTCTGCGGTTCAACAACGCAAGTCGGCGCTGGCGCAGCAACACGGCCGCCGCGTGCCGGTCTTCGTGAAGATCGCACCCGACCTGGGCGACACCGAGGTTCAGGCGATTGCCGCCACCGTGAAGAGCGCAGGCATCGACGGCGTGATCGCGACCAACACCACGACCGCACGTGACGCCGTCAAGCACCTGCCGCATGGCGAAGAAGCTGGCGGCTTGTCGGGCGCCCCGGTTCTGAGTGCCAGCAACCGCGTGATTGCACAAATGCGCGCGGCGCTCGGTCCGGCATTTCCGATCATCGGGGTCGGTGGCGTCATGAGCGCAGCGGACGCCCGAGCCAAGATCGCGGCCGGCGCCGATCTGGTCCAGATCTACACGGGTCTGATCTATCAGGGACCCGCTTTGGTGACCGAGGCGGCGCGGGCGCTGGCCGCCGCCAGATAAGGCTGGAGGCGCCGACAACGGGAACTAAGCGGTTCTCGGCGACCCCAACCGGGCCAGAGCTGGAGTCTCGATGCACCTGACGGCCCGCGTGAACATTTGGAGAACTTGGCGCGACGCCGGCCTCATGCTGGTGTTGAGCCTGTGTGCAGTGGCCGCGTCAGCGCAGAATGCCGAGGCCTTGCGCCAGCGCTATGCAAGCTTGCAGCCGCAGCTTGCCGACAACGTCTTCAAGCGCCCGCTGTACCTTGAATCGACGCAGAGCTCGGGTGATTTGAGAGGCGATGTCCACGCCGTCGTTGAGCATCCCTATGCGTTGGTGGCCCAGGCGCTGTCGTCGGCAGACAACTGGTGCGACGTGCTGATCCTGCACCTCAACGTCAAGCACTGCCAGGCTGCCAACGGCACGACGCCACAACGCGTGCGCGTCAGCATCGGCAAGAAGTTCGACCAGCCGCTGGAAGACGCCTACCAAGTGGATTTCAACTACCGCGTGGCCACCCAGACCGCGCATTTCCTGCAAGTGCAGCTGAATGCAGCAGACGGTCCCTTGGGCACGCACGATTACCGGATCGTGCTCGAGGCGATACCGCTCGACAGCCAGCGCTCGTTCATCCACATGTCGTATGCCTATGCGTACGGCATGGCGGCGCGGATGGCGATGCAAGGCTATCTGGCCACTGTGGGCAGTCACAAGGTGGGCTTCAGCGTGGTTGGCACAGACGCGGCCGGAAAGCCTGTCTACGTCGGCAACGTACGCGGCGTGGTCGAGCGCAACACCCTGCGCTACTACCTGGCGATCGAAGCGTTTCTAGGCGCCTACCAGTCGCCGCCCGCAAGCCCGCCGGAGAAACGGTTGCGCGACTGGTTCGCCGCCACCGAGCGCTACCCGCAACAGCTGCACGAGCTCGATCAAGAGGCCTACCTGCAGATGAAACGCAAGGAGCTGCAGCGCCAACAGACGC
>DASQOS010000201.1:0-5541 GCA_035644375.1 Rhizobacter sp. | reverse complement strand
CCTCGCTGAATGCCTCCCGCATCGAGGCGTCGCTGCGCTCGGCAAAGTCGCGCACCGGACGTCCCGGTGCCCGCCCGCAGTACAAGGTGGACGCACGTGCAGCCGTGGCCGACGCGCCCTTGAACCCGCAGCGTGCGCCGGCCACGGCGCCCACCGTCACGGTCATCAAGCGCCGCCGCATCGTGATGCCGCCGGACGGGCCGACGCGCAACGTGGCGTGAAGCGAAACACCCGGCTCGTCCCATGATCGTTCGGATTGAGATCGAGCCGGTCGAGGCATCCGAGTTCGCCTACCGGGTGACGTACGAAGCCGAAGCCTTGTATGCGGACCAAGGCCTTGCCTCGGTCGAAGAAGCGCTGGTCGCGGCCGTCGAGGGCCTGTCACCCGACGTTGTCGGGGTCGAGGTCGCCTATGGCGGTGTCATTTCCGGCACCTACCCGCTGGATGTTGTCGCGCTGAACCTGGCGCAGATCGTGGCGCACGCGTTGAACACCGCCGCGGCCATTCAGCAAGCGCGTTCGCGGGGCTGACGTCGATCACGTTCCGACAAAGCCGTTGCCCGGAGCGCTCTGAAACCAGCCCCTTGGGCCGCGACGCAGCGCTTGTGCTGATCCGTAAGAAGTTCTCACCGTGTTGCGACAAGCAGAAAAAATGCGCTTCGCGGCGTTCACCAGCCGGCTGCCAGCCCATCGCGCCGGGGATCGCTGGCGGCGGCGTACCCGTCGACATCCGGCTGGCCGAGGCGCCAGATGAACTGTCCGGCACCGAAGTCCTGATAGCTGTCTTGGAGCAGGTCCATGCGGTGTCCACGGTCGACCAGGCCGCTGACGATCGCCGGGTCCATGGCCGACTCGGCGTTGATGCTCAGGCCGTGGCTGTAGCGCCAGCGCGGCGCGTCGCATGCGGCCTGCGGGTTCTGTTTGAAATCCAGCATGCGCACCAGCGTCTGCAAATGGCCTTGCGGCTGCATGTTGCCGCCCATCACACCGAAGCTCATCACCGGTTCGCCGTGGCGCGTCAAGAATGCCGGCAGGATGGTGTGCAGCGGCCGCTTGCCCGGCGCCACGACGTTCGGGCTGTCCGCGTCGAGGCTGAAGCCGTGGCCGCGGTTCTGCAGGCTCACACCGAACTCCGGCACCACCACGCCCGATCCGAAGCCCATGTAGTTGCTCTGGATGAAACTGACCATCATCCCGCGCTCATCGGCCGCGGTGAGGTAGATGGTGCCGCCCTGGACCGGATTGCCTGCCTTGAAGTCCTGCGCCTTCCGGAGGTCGATCAGCGCTGCGCGTCGGCGCAGGTAGTCCGCGTCCAGCAACTCTGCGGGCGTGACACGCATCGAAGCCAGGTCGGCCACGTGCATGGCGACATCGGCGAAGGCGAGTTTCATCGCCTCGATCTGCAAATGCGCGGTTTCGGCGCTGTCGCACGCCATGCCCGAAAGATCGAAATGTTCCAGGATGCCGAGCGCCATCTGGGCCGCGATGCCTTGGCCATTCGGAGGGATCTCGTGCAGCGTGTAGCCGCGGTAGTCCTTGGCCAGCGGCGTGACCCATTCGGGCCGGTACGCCGCCAGGTCCGCCAGGGTCATGGCGCCGCCTTGCGCCTGCGCTGCGCGAACCAGGGCTTGCGCCATCTCGCCGCGGTAGAAGTCTTCGCCCCGGCTGGCCGCGATCGCGCGCAGCCCGCGTGCCGCCGAGGGAAAGCGGAACAACTCGCCGACCTTCGGCGCGCGGCCGCGCGGCAGGAAGGTGTCGTTGAAGCCGGGTTGCGAGACCAGTTCGTGCACCCGCGATGCGAGCTGCCATTTTTGATGCACCACCGGCGTCACGGCATAGCCGCGCTCGGCCACCTCGATTGCCGGGGCCAACAGGTCGGCAAACGGCAGTTTGCCGAAGCGCTCGCTCAATGCCGACCATGCGCTCACCGCCCCCGGAACCGTCACCGTGTCCCAGCCGCGCATCGGCATCAGCGTGCCGTTGTCGGCGTGGCGTTGGCGGATGTAGTGCGGTGTCCAGGCCTGGGGCGCCGTGCCCGAGGCGTTCAACCCATGCAGACGCGTGCCGTCCCAGACGATGCAAAAGGCATCGGAGCCGAGGCCGTTGCTGCACGGCTCGACGACGGCCATCACCGCAGCGGTGGCGATGGCCGCATCGACGGCATTGCCGCCGTCGCAGATCATCTTCAAGCCGGCTTGCGACGCCAGCGGTTGCGATGTCGAGACCACATTGCGCGCAAACACCGGCAACCTGCGCGAGGCGTAGCCTGCGTCCCAGTCGAAAGAATCGGTCATGTTCAGCCTTTCCGCGGTTCCAAATTCTGATCAGAATGCATGCTTTGATCCAGGGCCAAGGCCCGCTCACACTGGGTTCAGCACGTGGATGACGACAACCAGACTTTTGTGCCCGATTCGTTCATCGCCTTATACCGCGATGCACGCCACCGGCTCACGGCCGCGCGCGAGTTCGTCGCGGCGCGCTACGAGTTCTGCGAGGATCTGGCCCATGTGCTCACCGAGCAGTGCAGCAGCATTCATTTTCGCGATGGCGTCGACGAAGCTCAGATCCTTCAGCGCTGCCACCGCGGCTTGTTGGTAGCGCCCGCCAACGTCGAACCACCAGAAGCCGGATGGGTCGTCTGCCGCACGGCCGAACTGCTTCAATGGGGCTCGCCGCTGCCGTGGGATCCACTCGCGCCATGACGCGCCCGACGCCGTTTTCTGAAAGCGCTTTGATGTCGTCCACAGAATCCGAGTCCAGCCACTACACCATCCTTGCGCCTGCGGTGCACTCGTTGCCGATCGTCGGCGACAGCCGGCGCTTTCCGGTCAACCGCATCTTTTGCGTCGGCCGCAACTACGCCGAGCACGCGCGCGAAATGGGGCACGATCCGAACCGCGAACCGCCATTCTTCTTCATGAAGCCGGCCAGCGCCATCGTGGCCGACGGCGGCGACTTTCCGTACCCGCCCTTGTCGAACGACGTGCAGCACGAGATCGAGATGGTCGTGGCCTTGGGCAAAGGCGGCGCCAACATCGCTTCTGCAAGCGCGCTCGACCATGTGTTCGGCTACGCTGTCGGCTTGGACATGACGCCCCGCGACCTGGGCTACGAGCCCGTCGATGGGCACGGGCTCGATCGTGCCGGCCACGCTGCAGGCGGCACCCGCAAAAAAAAAGCCCGATGGAACCAACCATCGGGCGCTGAGCGGCGCAGCAGCAGGACAACCGCTTCAGCGGCCGATCTCTTCCATGCGCTCGCTGACCGCGGCGACCTTGCCGTCCTGCCCGAAGTCGACGTCGAACAGCGTGACTCCGCCCGTGGCGCTGGCCACGCCATAAGTCCATGTCGGTCCCGGCTCGTTGCCGTACTTGACATCGTGTCCCGGGCGGCCAATCGCCTGCTGGACTTCGGCCCGGCTCATGCCCGGCGTGATCAGGCTCTCCTGACTCTTCAGGACGGTGGCGCCGCCCGCGGCCTGGGCCGCAACCGCACCGAGCGCGAGGCCCGCGGCCAGCAAGACACGGGAGGAAAGTGGAGTGAGTTTGAATTGCATGATGTTTCCTTTCAATGTGAATGGCAGGTGCAGCGAGCTCGCTGTGCGAGGCGCCACACCTGTCAAGCCATGCTGCGGCGGCCATGAAGCCGGCTCATTGCAAGCCTGCCGGGGTGTGTGACAGATGACATCGAGATCGGCACGCCGTTCGGCTGCGGGTACCGGTGCTGCACCATCACGACAGGCTCCTAGCACTGCTATACAGTACGCGATCGCGTCAAGGCAGCGTTGAACCTTGCCCGAGTGTGTTCACCGCCGCGCCGTTCCGGCCGCGCTGGACCGTTGACTTCATTGAATGCACGGATGTCGGGTCAGGCATCGCTGATGCAAGGAATACGAGTTGTTTTTCTCCAATGACCGACGCCGAAAGGCCTTCGCCGCTACGTTTTTCTTGTCACCGAAGCGGCAACTGTTCATCGCGTCAGGCTCACCCATTGCCGTTCGAAAGGCGCCTCATGGCCAGGGCTGACCCTCACCCGTCTCTGCAAAAGCGGTCATTGACCCCGCAGTGGCAGGGGTTCGTCGTGGCGGCCGTGTTGGTCATCGGTGGCGTGTGGCTGCACCGCACGCCCATGGACACCGCCGCGTTTCTGAGCTTGAACGCTGTGAGCCCGGTCCTGGGCCTCGGGGCGGCCTGGTTTGCCGTCGCCGGTCTCGGCGCGACGGCCGTGGTGATCTCCGGTGCACTCGGACTGCGCCAGCCCGCCATCCCGGCCGCGGTGCTGATCGCGGTCATCTTCGGGGGCTTGCTGGTGCAGCTGATCAAGACGCTCGTCGGTGCGCCCCGGCCCTTGGCCGCATTGGGGCCCGAGGCGGTCCACATCGTGGGCGCGGCACTGCAGGCGCGCTCCATGCCGTCCGGCCATTCGGCGATGGGTGCGGTGCTGGCGGCCATGGCCTGGGCTGCTCCGCCCAGCCTCCACCGGCCGCGCCTGCGTTGCGCGGCGAATTGGCTGCTGACGCTGTTTGGCTTGCTGTGTGCGTTGTCGCGCGCGGTCGTCGGCGTGCACTGGCCCTCCGACATTCTTGTCGGCGTCGGCATTGGCCTGGCTGCCGGCGTGCTGGTGGCCGGCACGGCGGGGGGGCGCGCAGCCACTCGCCGCCTGGCCGCGGCCATGGTCGGCAAGCTCGGATCGTGCATCTTTGCCGTGCTTCTGGTGGCCGTGGCGTGGTCGATCTGGTCGGCGCGTCGGGAGTACCCGTCCGCGCTCTGGCTGTCTGCGGCGCTCGCGCTGCTCGGCGCGGCGGCGGGGGTGGGGTGGTGGACGCTGCATCCGGGCCTGTTGGGCCGCCTCGCCAAGTGGCCCGGGTTCAAGTCGCCTTCCGGAGTGCGCGTGGTATGGCGCTTTGCGCTGGTCGCGGCCATCACGGCGGCGGTGCTGGCCGTGGTGTATTTTGCCGCGCCCCACGCGCATGAAACCTTCGGGCGGGCGGCTCGGCTCGGCCTGGCGGGTTGGTTGCTGGCCGCGTGCGGCATGTTCGTCAGCTACGCGTTTCGAGCGGCGCGACTGCATGCCGAATGGCGCGTCCGGCGCCAGCTCGATCCGGCGCATTGTTTGCGGGTGACCTTGCTGCACAACGCCGCCGTCAATGTGTTGCCCATGCGTTCTGGCGAGCTCGGCTACCCGTTGATGCTGTACCGGCAGTGGCAGATTCCTTTGGCCGATTCCGCCAGCAGCCTGGCCTGGATGCGCTTGCAGGACATGATCGTGATCGCCTGGCTGGGCTCGCTGGCAGCCGTGGCCGCTCTGTGGTCGCAGGGCCTGATCGCCTTACCGCTCATGGTGCTGGCGGCTGCCGCGAGCACGGTCCTGTTCCTGATCACCGCCGCACGCGCGGGCAGCTGGGGCGCGGCCCTGGTCACGCGTTGGGGGGGGGCGACGCAGCGGTTGCAACGTTGGCCGCGTGTGCAGCGCATCGCCGACCAGCTGCTGGCGGCGGCGGCGCAAGGGTCGTCGCGCACTCAGCTGGCCACGTGGCTCTGG
>DASQOS010000200.1:0-2647 GCA_035644375.1 Rhizobacter sp. | reverse complement strand
GCCCTCGATGACCTCTTTGATCCTGCCGCGAAACTGGTTGCGCGAATTGATGGCGTTGATGCTCATTGGGGAGACTCCTTGAAGATCGTGCGAATGGAATGCGCTGTCAGGAACCGTCACCGGCGACCGCGCGTTGCTGCAGCCGTGCCAGCAAGGCTTCTCGTTCGAGCGCGGCGTCCTGCCGGCGCTGAACGTCGTCGGCCCGGTCTTTCAGCATCCGCAGGGTGCGGTCGACACGCTCCTGCACATCGGCCGAAGGCACATGGCCCAGCGTCTCGTGCCAGGGGATTTGCTGATCGGTGGCAAACACCGGGTCCAGAATGTCGCGCGCGCCGAGCACCGACAAAACGGGCTTCAGCGCGTAGTCCAAGGCCAGCAGATGCGCGATGCTGCCGCCGGTGGCCAGCGGCAGCACGCACTTGTCGCGCAGAGCGTCTTGCGGCAGCAGGTCCAGAAAGGCCTTCAACAGCCCGCTGTATGCGGCTTTGTAGATGGGCGTCGCCACCAGCACCACTTGGGCCTGCTGGACCTCTTCAAGTGCCTGGCGAATCAGCGGGTGATCGAACTGCGCGTTCAACAAGGCCTCGGCCGGAAGCTCCCGCACCGAGACGGTGTGCTGTCGGGTGGCGATCACCTGCAGCCGCGACTGCGCCAGCTGCAGCAGGCTGCCGGATCGGGATACGGCAGACGGGCTGCCCAGAATACCGAGGACTCTCATCAGGAATGCACACCCGAAACCTTCGGATTCATGACATTGAGAACCCGACGATACGAAACGCACCGAGTTTGGAGAACGAATAAGAACGCCTTTCGATAGAGAAAATCCGCATGCCGCAGGGCAGCGCAGGCCACTGGCGCGTCGGGGATACTTCACGGCCTGCGAGACGGTGTTGGTGGTCGACACGGCCGCGCCGGCGATCGACAGCCCGTGAAGAGGAGCCACCGGTGGACCGACGAATCATGCAGATGCGCGACCTGTTTGCGATGCGCGCGCACTTCGGGTGGGCCCACGTGCTGCTCTCTCGTGCACGCACGCTGACCGGCTCGAACGCCCTGGGTCGCGCCATCGACCGCCTGCTCGATCGCATGGAACAGCGCACGCACCGGCACAGCGCCAGGTTCGACCAAGAGCACGCCACCGAAACATTTCGCCGGCTCGACGTGCGTGTGTCAGCCGACCCGAACGACACCATGGTGTGGGGTTACTCCGCCGTCAACCAGGATTTCTTTGCCGAGATCCTGCGCTCGATCCCCGAGCCCTTGGCGCCGTACAGCTTCGTCGATGTCGGATCGGGCATGGGCGCCGCCGTTTTCTTTGCGAGCGCCTTTGCGTTCAAGAAACTGGTCGGCGTCGAGCTGACTGCCGAGCTGGTGGACATCGCCAAGCGCAACACGGTTCTTTTCAATCGCAAGACCGGCCGGGGCATCTCGCCCGAATGGGTGCATTGCGATTTTTTCAAATGGGAGATTGCCCACGAGCCGCAACTCTTCTTCTTCAACAACCCGTTTCCGGAGTCGATCACGGTGGCCGCGGTACAGGTGCTTGAAGCGTCATTGACAGCCCATCCGAGGCCGGCGCTGCTGGTGTTTCGCAAAGCGCCGCGGACCACGGGGGACTACCTGCATCGCTCGAGCTTCTGGAAGCCGCTTCGGCTGGCGCCCTATTGGCGCGTCTACGCCGCGGCCGGCAATGTTTGAGAAGATCCGCCATGCCCTCCGCTTCCACCCGCGCCCCGTTCATCGTGGCCTGCCTGTGCGCGCAATGGTGCTCGACCTGCCGCGACTACGAAAGCACGTTTCGTCGGGTCGAACGTCAGTTCGCGGGTCGTGCTGAAGACCTTCGCTTCATGTGGATCGACGTCGAAGACCAGGCCGACCTGGTGGACCCGATCGAAGTCGAGAACTTTCCTACCTTGCTGATGGCGCGAGGGCTGGAGCCGTACTTCATCGGACCGCTGACACCTCAGCCGGAAACCTTGGCCAGGCTGGTGCGCGCGCAAATGGCGAACCAGGCTTCAGCGGGTTTGCAAGAGCCGGCGCTGCGTGCATTGGTCATGCGGCTGCAGGCCCTGATCGAATGAACAAATAAAAACGCCCACATGGTGTGGGCGTTTTTATTTGGCTTTCGCCGTGTTCTTTGGTTGCGGGGGCTGGATTTGAACCAACGACCTTTGGGTTATGAGCCCAACGAGCTACCAGACTGCTCCACCCCGCGACTGAGCCTTAAAGTGTAGCACAGCCGATGCTTTTCTGGGGTGCTTCATGCTGCCAAAAATGGCAGGCCGGGCACACCTCGACAGAGCTGCATCGCAGGCCCAAGTTCATCGCCCACAAGAAGACTCTCGGCAGGCCAAAATGCCCTTTCGGGCCGGTCAGATCAGGCCCATCGCTCGCGGCAGCCCGATCGACAAGGTCGGCCAGTAGGTGACCAGGCCGAGGAACGCCAGCATGGCCAACAGCCAGGGCCAGACAGCAATCGTCAACTCGGTGATGCCCATCTTGGCGATGCCAGAAGCCACGTAGAGGTTCAGACCCACCGGCGGATGGCACATGCCGACCTCGATCGTGTTGATCCTCGCGCCCATCTTGTTCCCGGTGGCCATGAAGCTGGGCGTGAACCCGGTGCACTTCGGCATCGTGATGGTGG
>DASQOS010000199.1:0-5243 GCA_035644375.1 Rhizobacter sp. | reverse complement strand
CGGCATCCCGGTGGTGCGGCCGCAGGTGATCGAGACCACCGCACTCGGCGCAGCCTACCTGGCCGGGCTGAGCTGCGGCCTGTACCAAGGGCTGGACGAACTGTCGGCGCAATGGCAGGCCGAGCGCCGCTTTCTGCCGACGATGCCGCGTGAGCGCGCGCAAGAACTGATGGGCGGTTGGGAACGCGCGGTGCGGCAGACGGTCGCGCAATGAAGGTCATCGACCCGCGCACCACCAGCGCCGGTGCGTCGCTGAACCGCGTGCTGGAGCGGGTCGAAGCCGCCGCCGGGCGCATCACCACGCCGCGTGTCGACCTGCCCGACGGCACGGGTTGCTTCGCGCACATCCTCGACACCGAGGGCAACCGCCTGGGCGCGGGTGCTCGACGAAGGTTTTCGCGACGAGCCGGGCAAAACCCTGGCCGACTTGTTCCGCCACAACCAGGCCGGCTGCCAAGGCAGCCGGCCTTGAGAGCCGGCACGACACGAAAACGAACGTGTTTTTATCCCGAATTTCGACCCCTCGCGCGAGCGTGCCGCCGATAGGATTTGTGCACTCGAAGCCGGGCACCGTGTCCGGCTTTTTTGATGTGAACGCGGGATCGAACGATGGGGTTTGGACACAAGGCGCTGCGTGCGGCCGTTGTGGCATGCGCGTGCGTGGCAGCAGGCGGCGCGGCCAACGCGCTGCCGCGCCCTGCGCTGCAGGTCGATTTCGCCGGCGAACCGGCTTCGGCCGAGGCGCAGGCGCTGGCCCGCTGGGTGACCGACACCGCGGACAACCGCGGCCGGCCGTTCGCCATCGTCGACAAGAAGCGCGCCACGGTGTTTGTGTTCGGTGCGCAGGGGCGTCTGGCCGGTGCGGCGCCGGTGCTGCTGGGCTTGGCGCCGGGCGACCACGCGGTGCCGGGCGTCGGCCAAAAGCCGCTGTCGCGCATCCTGCCGGCCGAACGCACCACGCCGGCCGGCCGGTTTGACTCGGAACCCGGCCGCAACCTGAGCGGCGAAGGCGTGGTCTGGGTCGACTACGACAGCGGCCTGGCGATCCATCGCCTTCGGCCCGGCGCTTCTGAGCCGGGCCGGCGCCAGCGGCTGGCTTCTGCCGCGCTCGACGAGCGCCGGGTTTCGCTCGGCTGCATCGTCGTCGCCCCTGCCTTTTACGATGCGGTCGTCGGTCCCACGCTGGGCCAGCGCCGCGGCGTGGTTTACGTGTTGCCCGAAACGCGCAGCTTGCGCGAGGTGTTCGGCCGCTTCGGCGCCGACGACTGAAGCCCGCCCGCAAAGCGGCGACGCACTCCTTTACCGCTGACACCGCTTGTCACGGTTGCGTCCTTGAGCGGGCGCCGGAAAGGTCGAAATTCTGATGACAGGGCCTACCGGAGACAGCCATGCCGTCATCAGCACCAAGCGAAAATTTTTCTGTCGCCAACCCGCACGCATTGGCCACCATTCTGGAGGCCAGCCAGACCCGCTCCATCATCGCGTCGCGCGACATTTTCGACATGTCGGGGACCAAGCTCTGGGCGCGCAACGCGCCGGTCTCGCCGGCCCTGCAGCGCAAATTGGTGGACCGGCAGCTGCGTCAGCCGCTCGAGACCTGCCTGTTGGCCGAAGACGGTGTCACCGCGCACGCCATCGTGCGCTTGCTGGAGTCGCTGCTCTCGCAAGACACGCCGCTGAGCGCGCTGCTGCATCCGCATGCCGACAAGCTGGTGCGGGCGGCGTCGCACCTGCCGCTGCATTCGGTGGCGCAGTTGCTGCTGACGGCCGGCCAGGCGTCGCGCCCCGAAACCTTCGAACACGCCATCCAGGCGATGGCGCTGAACGGCGCGCTGGCCGTGGCCAACGGTGGCGGCGCCTATGAACTGCGCACCGCCATGCTGTGCGGCCTGCTGCACGACCTGGGCGAGATGTACATCGATCCGCACCACGGTGAGGGCGACGCCGACCGCACGCTCGACTTTCAAAGCTACCAGCAGCTGGTGGTTCATCCGCACGTCGGCAAGTTGCTGATCGAGCAGCTCACCGATTACCCGCCGGTCGTGGCCCGGGCCATCGCAGAACACCACGAACGGTTGGACGGGTCGGGCTATCCGCACCGGCTGCAGCGCGACGCGATGTCGCCGCTGGGCCGCTTGCTGGCGGTGACCGAGGCGGCGTTGAATGTGCAGCGTGGCGAGCATCCGCACCTGGCCCGCGTCAGCGTGGCCTTGCGCGTGGTGCCCGGCGAGTTCGACCTGCACTGGGTCGGCATGATCGCGCATGCCGCCCGCCTGCAACCCGAACTGCAGCCCACGCACAGCTTGGGCGAGATTCAAGAGCGGCTGTCTCGACTGGACGCGGCCTTGCAGTCGGCGCAAGTCAGCATCGGCGCCTTGTTGAACCAGGCCGATTCTTCGCCGCTGAAAGGCGCGCTCGGCTTGGCCCAGCACCTGTTGGACCGGCTGCGCCGCGGCTGGTATGCCAGCGGACTGTGGAACGAACAGAGCTTGACGCCGCAGGACGCGGCCGAAGTCGAGGCCACCGAAGACGAGTTGTTGTTCCGCCTGCGGACCATCCAGCGCGCTGCGCTGCTGCGTGCGGGAGACTTGCCCGAAAGCGATGCGATGCGCCTGAACCTGCTGTGCGAAAGCCTGGCCGGCGACATCGACTGAGACCACGCGGGCTGCCGACACCGTTCGGCGCGGTGTCAGGCGGTGCGCCTTCGCTCGTGTCCTTTGCAGAATGGCGCGCGATTTTGACGCCGTTGCGCAGACCTCGCGGACATCGTTGACGGCGCTCCCCACCGGTTCCCACCTCCCAGGCGACTTCGGGCACACTGGTGCCCCCCGCGGGGGGAACAGCACGGAACCAACCATGTCCAATTCAGAAGAAAAGATCAACGAACTGCGCCGCGCGGCGCTTGAATACCACGAGTTTCCGACGCCCGGGAAAATCGCCATCGCAGCGACCAAGCAGTTGGTCAACCAACGCGATCTGGCACTGGCGTACACGCCCGGCGTGGCCGCGGCCTGCATGGAGATCGCCGCCAATCCGGAGGACTCCTACCGCTACACCTCGCGCGGCAACCTGGTCGCGGTGATCACCAACGGCACGGCGGTGCTGGGCCTGGGCGACATCGGCCCGTTGGCGGCCAAACCGGTGATGGAAGGCAAGGCCGTCCTGTTCAAGAAGTTCGCCGGCATCGATGTGTTCGACATCGAGGTCAATGAACGCAACCTCGACAAGCTGGTCGACCTGATTGCCGCGCTGGAACCGACCTTCGGCGGCATCAACCTCGAAGACATCAAGGCGCCCGACTGTTTTTACGTCGAACGCGCGCTGCGCGAGCGCATGAACATCCCGGTGTTCCACGACGACCAGCACGGCACGGCCATCGTGGTCGGCGCCGCCGTGTTGAATGCGCTGAAGGTGTCGGGCAAAGACATCCGCAAGGTCAAGTTGGTGACCTCCGGCGCCGGCGCCGCGGCGCTGGCCTGTCTGAGCCTGCTGATGAAAATGGGCATGCCGCGGCAGAACATCTGGGTCACCGACCTCGCCGGCCTGGTCTACGACGGCCGCACCGAATTGATGGACGACGACAAGCGTGCCTTTGCGCAGAAGACGACCAAACGCACGCTGGCCGACGTCATCGCCGATGCCGACGTGTTTCTCGGCCTCAGTGCCGGTGGCGTGCTGAAGAAGGACATGGTCGCCAAGATGGCCGAGCGTCCGGTGATCTTTGCGCTGGCCAACCCGACACCTGAAATTCACCCCGAAGAAGTGAAGGAAGTGCGCGCCGACGCCATCATGGCCACCGGCCGCACCGACTACCCGAACCAGGTCAACAACGTCCTGTGTTTCCCGTACATCTTTCGTGGTGCGCTGGACTGCGGTGCCACCACCATCACCGACGAAATGGAAATCGCCGCGGTGCATGCGCTGGCCGAACTGGCGCAAGCCGAGCAGAGCGACGTGGTGGCCGCAGCGTACGCCGGCACCACACTGAGCTTCGGGCCCGACTACCTGATCCCGAAGCCGTTCGACCCGCGCCTGATGATCAAGATCGCGCCGGCCGTGGCGCGCGCCGCCGAGGCCTCGGGCGTGGCCAAGCGGCCGATCAAGGACTTCGACGCCTACCACGAGAAGCTCGAGGCTTTTGTCTATGCCTCCGGCACGACGATGAAGCCGATCTTCGCGCTGGCCAAGTGCGCCGTGAACAAGCGCGTGGCGTATGCCGAGGGCGAAGAAGAACGTGTTTTGCGGGCGGTGCAGGTGGTGGTGGACGAAGGGCTGGCACGGCCGACGCTGATCGGCCGTCCGGCGATCATTGCGCAGCGCTGTGAAAAGTTCGGCCTGCGCCTGAAGGCCGGCGTGGACTACGACGTCGTCGACACCGAGCACGACGAGCGCTATCGCGACTACTGGCAGACCTATCACCGCCTGACCGCACGCAAGGGCGTCACCGCCCAGCACGCCAAGATCGAAATGCGGCGCCGGCTGACCTTGATCGGCTCGATGCTGCTGCACAAGGGCGAAGTCGATGGCCTGTTGTGCGGCACCTGGGGCACCACGGCGCTTCACCTGCACTACATCGACCAGGTGATCGGTCTGCGCAAGGGCTCCAACACCTACGCCTGCATGAACGGCTTGATCCTGCCGGGCCGCCAGGTGATGCTGGTGGACACCCATGTCAACTACGACCCGACGGCCGAGCAACTGGCCGAGATCACGGTCATGGCGGCTGAAGAGATGAAGCGCTTCGGGCTGCGTCCCAAGGCGGCGCTGCTGTCGCACAGCAGCTTCGGTTCGAGCAACGAGCCGTCCGCCGTGAAGATGCGCAACACGCTGGCGTTGCTGCAAGAACGGGCGCCGTGGCTGGAAGTGGACGGCGAAATGCACGGTGATGCGGCCCTGGACCCGGCGCACCGCGCACGCCTGATGCCCATGAGCACCTTGAGCGGAGAAGCCAACCTGCTGGTGCTGCCCAACATCGATGCGGCCAACATCAGCTACAACCTGCTCAAGACCGCGTCGGGCGGCGGCATTGCCATCGGTCCGGTCCTGCTGGGCGCGGCCAAGCCGGTGCACGTGCTGACCCCCTCGACCACGGTGCGGCGGATTGTCAACATGACCGCGCTGACGGTCGCAGACGCCAACGCATCACGCTGAGTTTCCCGGCAGGTTCCTAGCACAGATCGTGCTAGAGGACTGGGCGACAGCGAATGCCGGTGCCCGGCTGCGGCTTTCACCCGACTGTCATT
>DASQOS010000198.1:0-3387 GCA_035644375.1 Rhizobacter sp. | reverse complement strand
ATGATGCGGGCGCGGTGGCTGGGCTGGGAGCGCAGCTGGATC
Source organism: Rhizobacter sp. (assembly GCA_035644375.1). Lineage (GTDB taxonomy): Bacteria > Pseudomonadota > Gammaproteobacteria > Burkholderiales > Burkholderiaceae_C > Rhizobacter. The sequence goes on along the minus strand of DASQOS010000198.1, from coordinate 3,345 downwards.
AGCGCATACATCGGCACGCTGTACAGGCCGGCAAACAGCGACAGTAGCCCCAAGTCGGCCATCACGCGCCAATGCGCCGGCTGGTGGATGAACTGGCCCACCGTCAGGCTGCCGGACGTGGGCAGGCCACGCGAGGCGAAATACAGGTCGATCGCGAACACGCTCATGCCGATGGCGCCCAGCGGCACCAGGCCGATCTCCACATGGCGGCGCGACAACACCTCGCACAGCAGCGAGCCGGTGCCGATGCCGACGGAAAACACCAGCAGCAGCAGCGAGGCCACGTGCTCGTCGCCATGCAGCACCTCTTTGGCGAACGACGGAAACTGCGACAGGAAGACGATGCCGAAGAACCACATCCACGAGATGCCCAGCAGCGAGCGGAACACCACCAGGTGCTGGTGCGCGAGCAACAGGTTGCGCCAGGTTTCGGTGAACGGGTTCCAGTTGATGCGCAGCTGCGGGTCGGCGGCCGGCGAAAGCGGCACTGCCTGCGCCGTCAGGCGGCCCAGCAGCGCAACACCGATGCAGGCCCAGGCTGCGTACCTTGCGCCCACCTCGGGAATCGCCACCAGCAGGCCGCCGGCCAGGCTGCCGAGCAAGATGGCCACGAAGGTGCCCATCTCGACCATGCCATTGCCGCCGGTCAATTCGCGCTCGCTCAGATGCTGCGGCAGGTAGGCGAATTTGACCGGGCCGAACAAGGTCGAGTGCAGCCCCATCATGAACACGCAAGCCAGCAGCACCGGCACGTTGGCGTTCAGAAATCCGTACGCGGCCACCAGCATCACGGCCACTTCGAACCACTTCACGAAGCGGATCAGCACCGTCTTCTCGACCTTGTCGGCCAGCTGCCCGCTGGTGGCCGAGAACAGCAGAAAAGGCAGGATGAACAAGGCCCCGATCGCCACGCCGGCCAGCGAAGGCGGCAACCACGCGACTTGCAGCTGGTAGGTCACCATCACCGTGAGGGCGAACTTGAACAGGTTGTCGTTGCCGGCCCCCAGAAACTGCGTCCAGAAGAACGGCGCGAAGCGGCGCTGTGTCATCAGGGCGAACTGATTCGGTTCTTCTTGAACAGTCTCGTGGGGGTCCATGCCTGTGTCCTCGCTGCGTTTTGACGGCGGTCGAATCTACCGCACCGCGGTGAAGCGGTGCACCAGCCGGGTCCAGGCCGACGGAATAGAACCTGCCGTTCGCCGGTATCGCAGTGCATCGAAACTGCCCGATCGGTGCCTGGATGAACTCCCTGCGTCTTTTTGTCTTTGCCTGTGCGCTTGCGGCGCGCGCCTCTTCTGCCTGGGCCGACGGCGACCCGGCCAGCGGCCGTGCGCTCTACCAGGCGCGCTGCGCCGCCTGCCACTCGGCCGACTACAACGGCGTCGGTCCGGCGCACCGCGGCGTGTTCGGCCGCGGCGCCGGCAAGGCGCCAGGTTTTGCCTATTCGCCCGCACTGAAAGCCTCGGGCCTGGTCTGGAACGACACGACGCTCGACCAATGGCTCGCCGATCCGGAGAAGCTGGTTCCCGGTCAGCGCATGGGTGTCAACGTGCCCGAGGCACGCGAGCGCGCCGATCTGATCGCGTTTCTCAAACAAATCCTGGCCAAGAAGGAATAAACAGGCCGTGACCGCGGTAAGGCAAAGGCCACATCTCAACAGGAGTGAACCTCATGCAACGCCGCGACTTCCTCAGCCTGGCCGCCCTCGGGGGCGGTGCCGTCTTCGCCTCCGGTCTGTCCGGCTGCGCCACCGCAGGCGCCGGTGCGCAAGACCAGGACTTTTATTTCGTCCAGCTTTCCGACGCCCATTGGGGCTATCAAGGGGCCGCCAATCCGGAGGCCTCCGTCACGCTGCGCAAGGCAGTGGCCGCCGTCAACGCGCTCAAGATCCCGCCCGACTTCATCGTCTTCACCGGCGACCTCACCCACACCACCGACGACCCGGGCGAGCGCCGCCGTCGCTTGGCCGAGTTCAAGGCCATCGTTGCCGATTTGCAGGTCAAGACCGTGCACTTCATGCCCGGCGAACACGATGCTGCGCTGGACCGGGGCGCGGCTTACCAGGAGTTTTTCGGTCAGACCCACTACGTCTTCGACCACCGCGGCGTGCACTTCATCGCGCTCGACAACGTGTCCGACCCCGGCGCCAAGATCGGCGACGAACAACTGCAGTGGTTGCGCGCCGATCTGGCCGCACGCGACCCCAACGCGCCCATCGTCGTGTTGACGCACCGGCCCCTGTTCGACCTGGTCCCCAAGTGGGACTGGGCGACACGCGACGGCGCGCAGGCCGTCGAGCTGCTGATGCCGTTCAAGCACGTCACCGTGTTCTACGGCCACATCCACCAGGAGCACCACCACATGACCGGGCACATCGCCCACCATTCGGCCAAGTCGCTGATCTTCCCGTTGCCGGCGCCGGGCTCGCAGGACAAGCGAACGCCCTTGCCCTGGGACGCCGGCGCCCCGTACAAGGGGCTGGGCTGGCGCGAGATCGAGGCCGAAGCCGGCGGCACCGACTTCGAGCTGACCGAGTTCCCGGTGGTGCTCCAGTGAGCTTGTTGTCGCGTCGCCGCGCTCTCGCGGGCACCTTCGCCGCAGGCGCTGCGGCGCTGGTCGGCACGCTGGTCGCGCGCCGCGCCGCGGCCGAGACGCCACGAGAGATCGAGGTCGTGGCGCGGCGCTTCCAGTTCACGCCGAACGAGATCCCGCTGAAGCTTGGCGAACGTGTCGTGCTCGCGGTACGCTCGCTCGACTTCATTCACGGGTTCCACGTGCCCGATCTCGGGATTCGCGCCGACCTGGTTCCCGGCCGCGTCACGCGCATCGAGCTCCAGCCGCAGGCGGCGGGCACGCTGGATTTTCTGTGCGACAACTTCTGCGGCGATGGACATGAAGAAATGCAGGGTCGGTTCCTGGTCAGCGAGTAGCTTCACGTGAGCGACGCGCGCAGCTTTGAAGCCATGGTGCTGCCTTGGCTGGACGCTGCTTTCAACCTCGCGCGCTGGTTGCTGCGCGACGAAGCCGCTGCCGAAGACGTGGTGCAGGAAGCCGCGCTGCGTGCCCTGCGCTACTTTCATTCACTGCGCGGCCATGACGCGCGGCCCTGGTTCCTCGGCATCGTGCGCAACGCCTGCTTCACCCACCTTCAGGAGCGGCACGGTCGGCACGAGCAATCGGGGCTGGAAGACGAAACGCTCGAAGTGCTTCAATGGGAAGCCGGCCTGGCGGCGCCCGACGCGTCGGCCTCCGTTGAACGAGGCCACACGGCGCTGGCCATCGATGCAGCGATCCGCGCGCTGCCGCCGCCGCTGCGCGAGGTGATCGTGCTGCGCGAACTGGAAG
>DASQOS010000197.1:0-3660 GCA_035644375.1 Rhizobacter sp. | reverse complement strand
CGCGCGCTCGCAGTTGCGCGCGCAAGCCCTGGTGCCGTTGAACGTCACGCAGGTTGCGTCGGCTGGCACCGAGACCCGCGCATTCCGTTTCAGCCGCCGTGTCTTCGGCTCGACCGGGCTTGCCGTGTGGACACGCCAGCTCGCCGGGCTGGTCGGTTCGGGTCTGCCGCTTGAACGCGCCCTCACCGCGTTGAGCGACGAAGCCGATGACCCGCGCCAACGCGAACTGGTGGCGCACCTGCGCAGTGAGGTCAATGCCGGATCGCCGTTCGCACGGGCCTTGTCCAGCGCCCCGCGCGAGTTCGACGACGTGTACCGCGCCGTGGTGGCGGCCGGCGAACAAAGCGGTGCCCTGGGCGCCGTGCTCGAACGCCTGGCCGACGACCTGGAGGAGCGCCAGTCGCTGCAAGCCAAGCTGATCGGCGCCACGCTGTACCCCGCCATCGTGTCGCTGATCGCTGTCGTGATCGTGGTCTTCCTCGTCACTTACGTGGTGCCTCAAGTGGCCTCGGTGTTCACCAGTTCCAAGCGGGCTCTGCCCACGCTGACGGTGGCCATGCTGGGCCTCAGCGCGTTCCTGCGCAGCTACGGCTGGTTGCTGCTGCTCGCGCTGATCGCCGCGGGCATCACCTTGCGTCTGATGCTGCGCAACCTGGTGTTCCGCGAACAGTTCGATGCCAGCTGGCTGCAACTGCCGCTGATAGGCAAGCTCTCGCGCGGCTACAACGCAGCGCGTTTTGCCGGCACGCTGGCGATGCTGGCGGGCGCCGGTGTGCCGATCCTGAAGGCCTTGCAGGCAGCCGCTGAGACCTTGTCCAACCGGGCGATGCGGGCCGATGCGATGGACGCGCTGGTGCAGGTGCGCGAAGGCGCGCCGCTGGCTTCGGCGCTGGCAGGCAAGAAGCGTTTTCCGGGGCTTTTGTCGATGTTTGCCCGGCTCGGCGAGCAGACCGGCAAGCTGCCGCAGATGCTGGACCGTGCGGCCAAGCAGTTGGCGCAAGAGGTGCAGCGGCGGGCGATGCAGATGGCCACCCTCCTGGAGCCTTTGCTCATCGTCGCGATGGGCGGGATCGTGATGTTGATCGTGTTGGCTGTTTTGCTGCCGATCATTCAGCTTAATACTTGGGTTAAGTAGTTCTCTTCTTTTTCGGGGCGTTGCCTCACTGCGTGAGAAGAATGACCGCCAAATCAGAAGCAAAGCAAGAAAACCAACAGAACTGGCATGCCTCCTGCATCCCCCCTCTACCACTACCAGAAGTAAGCCACCTTCCCCCCTCTCATCCCCAGCTCTCCACCCCCGTGGTCTGCTTCAATGATTCATCAAGGGCTTGCTTTTCTGGAGGTCACATGAGCGCATCCAAGGATCTGATCACCGTGCCACCGGGGGCGGCCCGCAGCAGCATCCCCATTGCTCGCATGCGCAGCCTCTACCGCATCGACGAAATCGGTCGCAAGCTGGACAAGCTGCCGCAAAAAGAGCACGAAGGCCTGCGCTCCACCTACGAACGCATGCTGGAAAAGGGCCCTGAGCGCTTCCAGGTCAAGCCGTCCGGCTTGCCCGCCATGGACCACCTCTACGATGACCTGCCCAACTTCGCCGAAGTGCTCGACGACGTGAAGCGTCAACTCGCGCTGTGCGAAGACAGCCGCGACGCGCTGGAGATCACCCCGCTGCTGCTGCTCGGCCCACCCGGCGTCGGCAAGACCCATTTCGCTCGCGAACTGTCGCTGCTGCTGGGCACCGGCATGGGCTTCATCTCGATGAGCTCGATGACCGCCGGCTGGGTGCTGTCGGGCGCATCGTCGCAATGGAAGGGTGCGCGGCCCGGCAAGGTGTTCGAGACGCTGGTCGACGGCCAGTACGCCAACCCGGTGATGGTGGTCGACGAGATCGACAAGGCCGGCGGCGAACACGCCTACGACCCGCTGGGCGCGCTGTACAGCCTGCTCGAGCACGACACCGCGGGCAGCTTCACCGATGAGTTTGCCGAAGTACCGATCGATGCCAGCCAGGTGATCTGGGTCGCCACCGCCAACGACGGGCGCGCCATCCCCGAGCCCATCCTGAACCGCATGAACGTCTACGAGGTGCAAGCGCCCGACCGCGATGCCGCGCGTCACATCGCCGCCAAGCTCTACCGCAGCATCCGTGCCGATCACGACTGGGGCAAGCGCTTCGCGCCGGAACCGGGCAACGACGTGCTCGACCGCATGAGCGAGATGGCGCCGCGCGACATGCGCCGCGCCTGGATGACCGCCTTCGGCAACGCCAAGCTGGCCCACCGCGACCGCGTTGCGCCGGGCGATCTGCCCGAGGCCTACGGCAAACGCACGACCATGGGTTTCGTGCAGTAGTTCATCGCCTCCGGCTCAGCCATCCCTCATTCAAAGGTGCGTCGCGGCCTGTTGAAACGAACGAAACAAATCCGCACCGGTCCAGACACACTGAGCAGCGGCACCCGCGGCATGCTGTTGGCTTCAATCTGGAGCCTTCATGACCCCCGTGCAAATCGACCTGGTGCGCGACAGCTTTGAGCTGGTTGCCCCGATCGCCCCGCAAACTGCCGCCATCTTTTACGACAATCTGTTTACCGCGAAACCGGCCTTGCGCACGCTCTTCAAGGGCAACATGGTTCAACAGGGAGAGCGGCTGATGACGATGATCGCCACCGCGGTCAAGCTGCTCGACCAACCCGAAATCCTGACGCCCGCGCTGAACAAGCTGGGCGCGCGCCACGTGACCTACGGCGTGCGCGACGAAGACTACGAGACGGTGGGCAACGCGCTGATCAAGACCCTGCAGCAGGGCCTGGGCGACGCCTTCACCGCCGAGATGCGCTCGGCCTGGACGGCCATGTACGGCCTGGTCAGCCAGCAGATGATCGCCGCCTCTCACCAGACCAACGGCCAGAGCAACGCCATGGCCTGAGGCGCATTGCGCCGGGTCCTGGGCAAGTCAGCGGCAGCACGCGCGGTGCGAAGGCGAGTGATCTGCCGACCGGTGCGATGCAATTGCAGGCGTGCGGCTGCGAGGTAAGCGCGCGGTGATCACACCTTGACGCTGCATCAGTCAGCGGCTAGTGCGTGGATGATCGGACAACAGCCCTTCGTCGAACCTGTATCGCACTTGTGCAGTAGCGCCGTGAGCGACCTGCGCATCGCTTTCAAGTCGGCGAGTTTGCCGTCGATGACCTGCAGCTTGTGCGCGGCCAGTTCGCGCGTCTCGGCGCAGGCGTGGGACTCGTCGAGTTCGAGCAGGCTGCCGACTTCGTCCAGGGTGAAGCCCAGCACCTGTGCCCGCTTGATGAAGCGCACGCGCTTGACGACGGCCACTGAGTAGCGGCGCTGCCCGTTGATCGGCTTGTCAGGCTCCAGCATCAAGCCGCGGCGCTGGTAGTAGCGGATCGTCTCGACGTTCACGCCGGCCTCGTCGGCCAGCCGCCCTATCGTCATCTCGGTCATGTTGTGAACCCCTTGACTCCGTACCATGGTACGGACTCTAGACTGCTTGCTATCGAATAGGTTCACACACGCGGATGCCAACGTTCAAGGTCAAGAGTTCGCTAGTCGCCGGGGTGCTGGCTGCCATCGGTGCGTCGGTGTGCTGCGTCGGTCCGCTCGTGCTGCTGATGCTGGGTATCGGAGGCGCCTGGATCGCCA
>DASQOS010000196.1:0-2867 GCA_035644375.1 Rhizobacter sp. | reverse complement strand
GCTGCGAGGGTTCGGGTGTGCATGTTCATTTCTCCGTGAGAGCCGGCTGGCGGTCTTGCGAGACCGCGTCGTGTCCGGGGGGAATCAGGTATTCGAGCTGTGCCCATCGGTCGGCTGCCTCCATCTCCAGGCGCAGGCGATCCATGCGGGTGTCGATCTCCAGGCGCCGCGCTTCAAGCACGGCTGCGAGCGGGCCACCGCCGCCTCGATACGTCGCCATCGCAGCACGCGTGCGCTCCGCGGCGAGAGGGATCAACGTGCTGTCGTAGTGGGACAGGCGCTCTCTGTCGCTCTGCCACTCTTGCAGCCAGCTGCGTGTTTCGGCCAGGTGTTCACGCGTCGCTTCCTCGCGCTGGTCACGCATCTGCTCGACCACGGCGAGCTTGGCAGCGAGGTCGCGGTCCTGTCGGCGCTTTGGGTCCAGTTGCAACGGGATCGAGACATTGAGCGACACCATGTTGGAGTAGGCCGAGCCGCGCTGGCTGAGCATCAGCTCAACGCTCCAGTCCGAGTGCTTGTTGCTCTGCGCGATGTCGGCGTCGGCACGGGCCATCTCTTCCTGCTTGACCATCATCGCGATCTCGGGGTGATGCGCCAGCTGCGATTCGGCATTGCTCGAATCCAGGCGCACGGCCGTCAAGGGGGGCGCTGTGCCCAGCGGCTGCATGGCCTCGTCGCCGACCCAGCGCGCCAGCCTGGTCTTGGCGCTGGCCATCTGGCGCTCGCTTTGACGCATGCGGTCATCGATCAAGGCGACGGCCGAACGCGCGGCAAAGACATCGACCTGCCCACCGCGCCCGCCGCGATAGGCAGCGTCGGCGGCCTCGATCTGCAGGCCGGCCTCTGCGCGCTGCGACCGCAGCACGTCGAGCATCTGCTCCTGGTAGTAGCGATCCAGCCAGGCCATCGCGGTGTCGCGCCGCAGGTTGGCGAGCGCCAGCGCGCGCGCGGTCTCGGCGGCCTCGGCCTCGCGATCAAAGCGTGCGGATCGTGCTTTCAGTTTGTCGGCCCGCGTGATCTCCTGCATCACCCCGACCGAGCGCATGGTCATGAAGTCGCTGCTGACGCTGAACCGGTCCGGGCCGTTGATCGGCAGGTTGTTGATACCGACTTTGAGCGTCGGGTCGGGCCGCTGGCCGGCAGCCACGGCCATCTCGCGCGAGGCCGACGCAGCGGCGTCCTGCGCCACGAGTTGGCGCGAACGCTCCTGCGCCAATCGCAACGCCTGTTCGAGGCTCAGTGTTGGCTGGGGCTGGGCCTGCGCATCCAGGCCGACGACGAGGGCGCACAGGGCGAGTGCAGGTGCCCAGCGCGCGTGCCGCGCCAGCCGAAACGGGATTGTGAACATGAAAAACTCCAAACAACGAACCGGGGGTTTCGTGTCGGGCTCGGATCACGGCGGCGCGCACAGGCGCGCAAACGCGGGCGAGCACGACCGACGCACCGAGCGACCCCGAGGGTCGTCAGCGCAGCGTCGTCTGGAGGATCAGATTCGGTGAACGCAGTGCAGGATGGCGTGCGGCGGTGAAGCCGCGACCAAGGCACTCAGCGTGGCCGCCGCAGGGCGCGGTGCCGGTGCCGTGACGGGCACCAACGGCATGGCATACCGGGCCGTCAGCACGGCTGCCGGTGCATTCAAGGTCGGGGCAAGATCGCTCTGCTGACCGTACTTGCAGTGCTCGCCGCAGAGGTTGTGCGACGCAGCATCCATCGCGCCGGCCATGGCGTCGCAATGGCTCGTCTGCGCCATCGGCATCTCGAGCTTCGCCCGGCTCCGTTCGTGCGTCGAGGCGCTCACAGCCGGCACCTGCAGCTTGGCCGCCGCGGGCAACGACACGGCGGGGCAGGCATGCGCGGAAACGATCATCTGGGTCATCAGCACGACGCCGACAAGGCCACGGGCCACGGCTTTCAAGAAAGAGCGCGTCATGACCGCGAGTCCTGCAACGCCAACGGCGGCAGCTCGCAGACGCGGGAAGCGCAGGCGGGGCACGGGTCGTTGGTCGGGGTGGCGATCATGGGTGTCGGATCGGATCAGATGATGAACACCAGGGGCGGATACTTTGTGCGCATTGTAAATCGTTCAGACACCCTCACCGCTCGGCGCCGTCGACCGAGGTCGTCACAGCCGAGTTTTTCTCCTGCTTGCGGCCCCGGCACATGAACAGATGCATCAGCGGGCAGGCCAGCAGCAACAGGTACGGCCAGTGACGGGCTGCCCGCTCGAACTGCCCACTGGCGAGCAGGCCGATGGCGAGCAGGCCGATGCCGCCAAGCCCCAGCCAAAGCGGTTTCCGATACCACGCCATGCCGGTGTCACAGGTGTGGGCTTGCGAAGAAGTGCTGGAGGTTTTCATGTCAGTCTGCGGTGGTGGATGGGTGTTGGGTGGCAGGGCAACGGGGCAACCGCCCCTTGCGGCAGTGCGTGTCCGGCGCCAGGCACCTCGCCTGGCATCCGTCACGCCATTCGTCACGGGTGCCACCATTGTTGAAACCGGGCCACGCCCCCACACTGGCCGCTTGATTACGCTTTTGTTATCTCGAACCGCCTCGGTTGTCGTCCAATACCGCCATGAAGCTGCTCCTGATCGAAGACGAGAAACGCGCGGCGGCCTATCTGGAACAGGGCCTGAACGAGCATGGCTACGCGGTCGAGTTGGCGCACAACGGCCCCGATGGCCTGCATGCCGCAGCCACCGGCGACCACGATCTGATCATCCTGGACGTCATGCTGCCTGGGGTGGACGGGTTCGCGGTGCTTTCGGCGCTGCGCACGTCCAAACAAACGCCGGTTCTGATGCTGACCGCCCGGGGACAGACCGACGACAAGGTGAAGGGCTTCGAGATGGGCGCCGACGATTACCTGG
>DASQOS010000195.1:0-2301 GCA_035644375.1 Rhizobacter sp. | reverse complement strand
GACTGGGCTTGCATGGTGGCTCAGCGTCCCGGCTCGTCCCACGAGGCCGAGGCGCGCATCAACCTCTCGAGGTCACGTTTCAGTTTGGCCGGCTCGGGATCTGCCGGCACGCGCATCATCCAGTTGCCCATCGGGTCGACGATGTACAGGTGCTGCACCAGCGTATGGCCAGGCGCGGGCTGCAGCCAGGCCGACAGCGCGTTCGCACCCGCCCTCAGCACGGTTGCGGGCGCCACCGTGCCAATCGCCTGAAGCGTCTCTGGGCGCGGGACGGCGTCGTCATTGATGAACCAGACCTTGTCCAGCCGGTCTTTCTCTTTGCCCAGCGTTTCGCGCAGCTGGCGCTGCAGCCACAGGTTCTTTTCGCATTCGGCGTCGCAGGCGCCACCGGCCACGACGATCAGCAGCCACTGGCCGCGCAGGGTTTGCGGCAGCACGCCCTCGCCTTTCAGATTCAGCAGCGGCAAGTCGTCCGGCAACGGCTTCATGGGCTGAACGAGTTCGCTGTAGTTGGTGCGGCCCGTCGGCCGGATCACGAAATAGGTGACGTACGACGCGACCACCGGCGCCGCACAGATCAGCAGCACCAGCAGCATCTTGAGGCGCCCGTGGGCGGTCCGGCGAGAGGCGTCAGCCAGCGACGGCGCCGGCATGGAATGCACCGTGAAGCTCAGCGCAGACGCGTGGTCAGGCGCGGCGCTTGATGCGGGGACGGACGAGTTGGAACCAGACATACAAACCTGCCAAAAGAGAACACATGGCGAACCACTGAAACGCGTACCCGTAGTTCCTTTGAACATCGGACACAGGACGCGACCACTGCCGCAACAGACCATCGCCCGAGGTGGCGGATGAATCGGCCTGCAGCACCGACAGCGGGCGCAGTGTCAGATCCGACTCCCGTGCCAAGTCGGTGAGATCCAGATTTTGCCGGATCACCCCGGATGCGCCACCGGCAAAATCGAACAGCCTGCCGGGTGGTGCTGCGATCTGTCCGACGACTTCGATGGGCCCGGCCTGAACCGGCAGCACCGGCAGCCGGGTGCGGTCCGCCATGTCGCGCGGGGCCCAGCCACGCTGCACCAGCACCGCATCCGGCGAGCCGGCCAGTTTCAGAGGGGTCACGACGAAGAATCCTGGGCGCCCGTTCATCTGCCGGTTGTCCAGGAACACGGTGGCCTGGGCCACCCACTCGCCGCGCAGGCGGACCTGGCGATAGTGCTGCGTGGCGGCCGTGGCGCTGTCATGGGCCAGCGCGGCGAGGTCCAACTCAGGCAAACCGGCGCGGGTATCGAGCGCGCTTTGCAGGGCCTCTTTTTGTGCGGCACGGCTGAGCTGCCAGACACCGAGGCGAGCCGTCACCGCCATGCCGACCAGCGTGGCAAACAGCACGACGAGTGCACGGCGGAACGGCGACGCCATCCACGCCACGGTGTCAGGCACCCCGGGTGGAATAATCGCTGCCTATGAAATTCATCATCGGTGTGGCTTTCGTCTTGATCCTGGCCGCGCTCGCGTCGGCCGGTGTGTTCATGATGCGCGACGGCCGCGACGGCAAGCCCAAATCGAACAACATGATGAAAGCCCTGGCGGTCCGTGTCGGCCTGTCGGTGCTGCTGTTCGTGTGCATCCTGCTGAGCTACCGAATGGGCTGGATACACCCGACGGGCATTCCGTTGGGCAAATAGTCCCACGCCCCAAAAAACTGACGCCGCTGGTTGCGGCGTCAGGGTCCGTCATCGCAGCGGCTGTGGGCCGAGCGCCGGGCCGCTCCCCAGCCGGCCCGCGTCCCTTGAGGACCGGCCGACGCACTTGTCGGCCGAGGCATTCGCTACAACCAGTAGACGACGACGTACAGGCCGAGCCACACCACGTCGACAAAGTGCCAGTACCAGGCGGCACCTTCGAAACCGAAGTGGCGCTGCGGCGTGAAATGTCCCTTGTGCAAGCGCAGGGTGATGAACAGCAGCATCAACATGCCGACGAACACGTGGAAACCGTGAAAGCCGGTCAGCATGAAAAAGGTCGAACCATAGATGCCGGAGCTGAGCTTGAGGTTGAGCTCGGTGTAGGCGTGGTGGTACTCGTAACCCTGCAGGCTCAGGAACGAGATGCCCAGCAGCACGGTGACCCACATCCAGCCGATGGTCTTGGCGCGGTGGCCGGCAATCAGCGCATGGTGCGCGATCGTCAGCGTCACGCCCGAGCTCAGCAGCAACGCGGTGTTGATGGTCGGGATCGGCCACGGGCTCATGGTGGCAAATGGTTCGACCGTGTCGGCCGGAGAAGCCGTGTAGCCAG